>CALWEP010000234.1 GCA_944377325.1 uncultured Lachnospiraceae bacterium | reverse complement strand
CCTCCAGGAGAATGGGTCTGGTCCCTTCCATCAGGCAGGCTACCGCCGCACCGGAAGCATCCTCCGGCCTCCCGGACAGAAGAAATTCCGACGGGTTTTTCACCTCCCGCAGGCCTTCTTCTCCCATCTCAAACACTCCGATCTCATTGGTGGAGCCGAAGCGGTTCTTCACCCCTCTCAGAATCCGGTAAGTATCGCTCCGATCCCCTTCAAAGTAGAGAACGGTGTCCACCATATGCTCCAGAACTCTGGGACCGGCCACCATTCCCTCCTTCGTCACATGACCCACGATGAACACCGCCACTCCCTGGCTCTTGGCCAGCTGCATCAGCAGGTTGGTGGACTCCCGCACCTGGCTGACGCTCCCCGGAGCGGAGCTTACCTCTTCCCGGAACATGGGCTGGATGGAATCGATCACCGCAGCGTCCGGCTTTTCTTCCCGGATCACCTCCCGGATCAGATCCAGGTTTGTCTCACAGAGAAACTTCAGATCGCCCGTCACACGGCCGATTCTGGATGCCCGCATTTTGATCTGCTTTAAGGATTCCTCACCGGAAATATAGAGCACCTTTTTTCCCGCTCCCGCCAGATTTCTGCATACCTGAAGGAGAAGCGTGGATTTTCCGATTCCCGGATCACCTCCCACCAGCACCAGGGAACCGGCTACGATTCCGCTGCCCAGCACCCGGTCCAGCTCTTCGAAGCCGGTTTTCATACGGTCGTTCTCCTCCACGGAGATCTCGTCCAGGCAGGCCGGCTTTGCCGTACCCGGCCGGAGCCCCCCGCCGGAAAAGGTTCCCTCCATTCCCCTTCTGTTTCCCGCAGGCCTTCGCTCCGCCGGTTCCTCCACAAAGGTGTTCCATTCTCTGCAGCCCGGGCACTGGCCCATCCATTTTGCCGATTCATAGCCGCATTCCTTGCAAAAAAACAGTGTCTTTCCCTTTGCCATAAATCCTCCGTTCCGTCTCTCTCCGCACGCAGAAGGCCGCAGACCTTTCCCGGTCTGCGGCCCTCCGTTATTTCCGCAGTTATTTGCGAATCACCTTTACCTTCACCGCTGTTCCCTCGTTCAGCTCCACGCCTACTACCAGCTTTCCGCTGCGGTTGGTCTTCATGCCGCCCACTGCAGCGTCATCCACGAACACCTCGTACTCGCAGTCCTCCTCCAGCTGCAGAGTCACCTGCGCATCCTGACTGCCCTCTACCAGAAATTCCACCTTCGCATCATCCACATGGAAGTGCTCCACTGCCGTTCCCGGCACGGACTCGTATACGAATGACCCGTTTCTCTCCAGCTTCGTAATCTCATAAAAGGTCTTCACTTTATAAAGGTCCCCGTCATGCTCAAAATTGTCATGCTTGGCCTTTGCGTTTAATTTGTAATTTCCAAAACTGATGGTTCCATCCTGCTCTGTGCGGATCAATTCCTCAACTACCGGCATAATCTTGCCCCTCCTGGTTCTCTTAAAGTGTTTCTGTAAATGTTTCGTCCCTTAATGGTTTTGGTGTTCACATTGTACCACATCCACCCTGTTTTTTCTAGTGTTTTGTCTCCTCCTGACAGGAAAAATTCAGGCCCTCTCCGTCCCTATCCGCCAGTACCCGGGTTCCCGGACGAAGTCTTCCCTCCAGGATCTCCTCCGCCAGCTTATCCTCCAGAAGGTTCTGAATGGTGCGCCGCAGCGGTCTGGCCCCGTACTTCTCGTCATAGCCTTTCTCAATGAGGAACTCCTTGGCGGCCTCCGTCACCTCCAGCTCCATCTGCAGCTGGGCTTTTGTCCTCTTTCCGATGGTCTTCAGCATAATGGAGGCAATCTCCTTCATATGCTCTCTGTTCAGAGGATGGAATACGATAATATCGTCGATTCTGTTTAAGAACTCCGGCTTGAACAGCCGCTTTACCTCTTCCATCACCCGGTCTTTCATGAATTTATAATTTTCCTTTTCATCATTCACCGACGCAAATCCCAGCCGTTTGGGAGAAATGATATTCTCCGCTCCCGCGTTGGACGTCATGATGATCACCGTATTCTTAAAATCGATCTTTCTTCCCTGGGCGTCCGTCACATGGCCGTCATCCAGCACCTGAAGAAGGATATTGAACACATCGGGATGGGCTTTTTCCACCTCGTCAAACAGAATAACGGAATAGGGGTTCCGCCTTACCTTTTCGCTCAGCTGTCCTCCCTCGTCATAACCCACGTATCCGGGCGGGGAGCCGATCATCTTCGATACGCTGTGCTTTTCCATATATTCGGACATATCCACCCGAATCAGAGCGCTCTCCGTACCGAACATCGCTTCCGCCAGGGCCTTGGAAAGCTCTGTTTTTCCCACTCCCGTAGGTCCCAGGAACAGGAAGGAGCCGATGGGGCGGCCGGGATCCTTCAGACCGACGCGTCCTCTCCGGATTGCCTTGGAAACGGCAGTCACCGCCTCCTCCTGCCCCACAACCCGCTTGTGGAGAATGGACTCCAGATTTTTCAGCCGCTCCGACTCCTCCTCAGCCAGCTTTTTCACAGGAATCTTCGTCCAGCCGGACACTACGTCCGCCACCTCATTCTCCCCTACCACCAGCTTTTTTGATGCCTTTTCTTTCTCCCAGCGCTGGCGGAGCTTTTCGATTTTTTCCCGCTTCTTCTCCTGCTTCTTTTTGATTTCTCCCGCCTTTTCATAAGCCTCGCAGCGAATCGCAGTTTCCTTCTGCTGCTCCAGCTGGCCGATCTCCTTTTCCAGCTCTCTGATCTCCGGCGGTTCCACAAAATTCTGCAGGCGCACCTTGGAAGAGGCTTCATCGATCAGATCGATGGCTTTGTCCGGCAGGAAGCGGTCATTTATATACCGGGCAGACAGCTTTACCGCCGCCTCAATAGCCTCCTCCGTGATCACCACCCGGTGATGCTCCTCATATTTTCCTTTCAGCCCCTTCAGAATAGCCACAGCCGCCTCTTCATCCGGCTCGTCCACCGTCACCGGCTGGAACCTCCGCTCCAGAGCGGAGTCCTTCTCAATGTACTTCCGGTACTCGTCTATGGTGGTGGCTCCGATCAGCTGCAGTTCCCCTCTGGCCAGAGAAGGCTTCAGAATATTGGAGGCGTCCAGAGCCCCCTCTGCCCCGCCTGCTCCGATGATGGTATGCAGCTCGTCAATGAACAGCAGCACATCGCCGTCATCCCTCAGCTCCGTAAGAACCTTCTTGATTCTCTCCTCAAACTCTCCCCGGTACTTGGAGCCTGCCACCATGCCGGAGAGGTCCAGAGTTACCACTCGTTTTCCGCTGATGGTCTCCGGCACGTTTCCCGCCGTGATCATCTGGGCCAAGCCTTCCACCACCGCAGTCTTTCCCACGCCCGGCTCACCGATCAGACAGGGGTTGTTCTTCGTTCTTCGGCTCAGGATCTGGATCACCCGGTTGATCTCCCGGCTTCTTCCGATCACCGGATCCAGCTTTCCGGCTCTGGCCAGGGCCGTCAGATCCCGGCTGTAGCTGTCCAGCACAGGGGTACCCTTTTTCCCTCTGGCAGGGGTGTCGTCTCTCCCGGCAGGAGCGTCTTCTCCCATAGCCGAAAACAAATCCACATAAATCTTCTGTACGGAAACTCCCATCGTGTTCAGAATCCTGGTTGCCACACAGTCATTTTCCCTGATCATGGCAATGAGCAGGTGCTCCGTCCCCACCAGAGGAGCTTTGAAGCGAACCGCCTCATGGTAGCTGTTTTCCAAAACTCTCTCCGCCCTGGGAGTCCAGTGGTCCCCTCTGGTCTTCAGAGAATTGCTGCCGGAAATCAGCTCCTTCATCAGCTCCCGGACCTTTTCCTTCTCCACGCCGCACTCTGAAAGAACGCGGAAGGCCACGCCCGTGCCTTCTTCCAGCAGGCCCAGGAGCAGATGCTCCGTCCCCACCGAACCGTGGCTCAGCCGTTCCGCCCCTTCTTCGGCCAGTCTTATGGCTTCCCTCGCCTGAGGGGTAAATTTTTCAAATCTGCCTGTCATGCAAAGTGTTCCTCCTCATCTATCTTCTATCCGTCCCTGTCACAGTCCTGACAGCTCCGGCAGCTCCGCCCGGATATAGGCTGCGCGGGCCACATCCAGCTCCGCCCGGGACAGCGGTCTCCGGGATACTCTCTGAAGGTTTGCCTTCTGAATTCCCAGCATGATGCTGAATACGGGACAGGGTCCGTCAAATTTCAGAATTCCGTCGGAAACTCCCGTCATCAGCCTGGAAAGGAACACCATGGCATCCTTCCAGGTCAGTCTTCTGGCATACTTCAGTACGCCGTAGGACTTGCAGGCCTCATCTTCCTGGCCCAGACGGTCGGAGGAAAGGGCCATCTCCCTTACCTGCCTCTCCTGGTCCGCCAGCTGCCTGGCCACTTTTTCCACCAGTCCCACGATTTCTTCTTCCGTTACTCCCAGCGTTTTCTGGTTGGAGATCACGTAGAGAGAGCCGTAATTTTCATTGCCTTCCCCGTACAGTCCTCTGACGCTGGCCCCGAACCGGCTCATCTCGCCCACCAGGCTGCTGAATTTCTTGCCTGTGGAAAGAGCCGGCAGATGGACCACCGACGAAGCCCGCAGACCCGTTCCCACATTGGTGGGATAGGCGGTGAGAAAGCCGTATTTCCGGTCATAGGCATAGGGGAATATGCCGTTGATGAAATCGTCCGCCCGGTCCGCCTCCTTCCACAGCTCCTTCAGCTTCATTCCCGGAGCGATAAACTGCATCCGGATATGGTCGTCTCCGTTCAGCACCAGGCTCACCCTTTCATCCCGGGAAAGGATCAAACCTGCCGGCTCCTTTTTGGAAACCAGAGTGCCGTTGAGAATCCTTCTTTCCCTAAGGGCTCTCCGGTCCAGATCGCTCAGATCCCCAAGCATGGCAAACTCATAGTCCCGTCCGTCCTCCAGGCAGAATTCCCGCATTCCCTTTTCCAGACGGCTCACCATCTCTCTGGCCTGCTCTTCCGTCAGTCTGCCGGAAAAAGGATACTCCGTCCAGTTTCTCACCAGACGGATGCGGCTGTATATAATACTGGGATTTTCCCTGTCTGTTTCTTCAAACCATTTAAGCATCTGTCTCACTTCCTGTTCTCAGCCTTCTGATTTCGTCCCGGCAGCGGGCCGCCTCCTCATAGTCCTCTCTCCTCACCGCCGCCTGCTGGCAGGCATAAAGGCGGGCGATCTGTTCCTCCAGGCTGGAGTCTTCTCCCGGCGCCTCATCCTCTTTCCCAGCGCTCTTTCCGGCTTCCGCAGTCCTGTTTTTCGGAATCTTTCCCTTATGGCAGTCGCTCCCCTGAAGCTGCTTGATCTTATCGCTGATAAGCAGATCGAACACCTCATAGCAGTCCGGACATCCAAACCGGCTGTCTTTTACAAAATCTCCGTAGCTTGTTCCGCAGGTGGGGCATACCACCTGAGCGTACTTTTCCTCTCTCGGGCTCTCTGTTCCCAGCCCCAGCAGTCCGGACAGCAGTCTTCCCAGGGGAAAATCCTGCCCCAGATCCATCTCGCTGGCACACTGAGCGCAGAAATTATGCTCGGTGCGCACACCGTTCACCACTTCCGTATATTGTATCGTGGCCTCTCTGACCCTGCATTTTTCACATAACATCGTTTTTCCTCCATTATCTGCTCCGCCCCGCAGCAGGCACTCCTCAGGAATCCTGCTCCAGGCCTCCCATAAAGCGGTCGAACAGCTCATCCACCAGTTGGTGGACCTCCTGCCGGCTTACATTTTTACAGACCCCTCTGGCCAGCACCACAGCCAGCTCCCGGCGCATCTCTTCCAGAGCTCGGATCTTGTCGATATCCAGAGAAACCACTGCGCCTCTCCTTCGATCCAGCTTCACAACGCCTTCCTGCTTCAGTACAGAGTATGCTTTATTTACCGTGTGCATGTTGATTCCGATCCGGTCGGCCATCTGACGCACCGACGGCAGAGCCTCCCCTTCCCGTATCCGCTCCGTGGCAATTCCCAGGATGATCTGGTTGCACAGCTGGATGTAATACGCTTCATCACTGTTGAAATCGATCTCCAATATCATAGCAACACCATCTTTCGTTATATCTGTTCTATTGGAAGTGTAACAAATAATCCGGTTTCCGTCAACCCTTTCAGAAAATCCGCCCAAAACAGAGGGGCCGCCTCCGGCCCGGGAGCGCAGCGCTCCCCGGACCGGGGCGGTCCCCCGGAATTACAGGTCTATGAATTCAAAATCATCGTCCTCGTCTTCCTCTGCCTTCTTCGTACCGGTCTTTTCCGTCTCTGTCCCGCTTTCATCCTCTTCCTCCAGGTCCAGATCCACAAACTCGAAATCGTCATCCTCATCCGTCTCCGGTTCGGCAGTTTCTCTTTCCTCCCGGAAAGGCTCCTCTTCGATCACAGGTTCCTCGCTGTCCGGGCCATCCTGCCCGCGGGATTCCTCCTCGTCCTTTTCCGGCTTCTTTCTCCGGCCTGATGCAGGAGTCTCTTTTTCTTCGGCCGCAGCCTGCTGAGCGGCCGCCAGGCGGCTGCCGTTCCTTCTCCTGCCCGCCGTTTCCGGATTCCGGCCGCTTCCGGCTCCTTTTCTGCGGATTACCACAATCAGCGCCGCCGCCAGTCCCGCAGACACTGCCGCCAGGAAAATAATCACAATGCCCCGCATGTCATAATCATGGAGCAGATCCTTGTAGGTCACTACCACGTCCTTGTACTGCTCGGAAGAAATTCCGTCCACTCCGGGCAGATCCTGGAAGTAGCGCTGAATGGTATTTTCCTCCAGATCATAGCGGTAGAAGTCTTTGGTTCCGTTCCAGTTCATGCCGTAGAAGATCATATATTTGGGATTTTCCTCCCCTGCCGGCACCCATCCGGACACCTGTCCGCCGCCGGGCAGATTCATAATTCCTTCCGTAAAGCCTGCGGGAACCGCCACGTTTTCATCCGGCTCCAGAACGATCACCGACTTGGGCGTAGTGGAAACCTCCATATATGCGGAGAAGCTGTCCTTGGCCTCGTCATAGATGAAGAACTTCGCCTCTCCCTCTCCGCTCACCAGGCAGATCAGCAGCAGATCCTTCTGGATCCCCTTTCCTGCCATGATATCCTGACCTTTATAATTGTAGGTAAAGCCTTCGAAGCCTTCCGGAAGGGTGGTCACGTCAAAGCTCTGTGCTACATTGTACTGCACTTCGTTCAGAACCACGGTCAGATCTCCTGCCGCTACGGCTCCTCCGGCCTCCGCCCCGCCTTCCGTCTTCGTTACATGGATTACGTAGGTATTGGTCTGGCCGTCCGCTGCCGTCACCACACAGTTCACCGTGTTGTCGCCCATCTGCAGATTGCTGCTGCCGCTCACCGCCACCGTGGCCGCCTCGTCATTGGCTTCCGCGCTTACTGCCAGCTTGCTCACATCCGGACCCACGGTAACGCTGTACTCCGTCACATCAGATGAAAATTCCGGAGACAGGGTTCCGGGGGAAACCTTTAAGGATTTCAGCCCCGCATCCGCAGACGCCCCGGCCTCCGCCGCCACAGTCACCGTGGAATTTCCCAGCTTTTCAATGTTCACAAGCTGCTCATCCGCATCGTACACCTCCTGGGTGCTGACGGTGATCTGGGTGGAACCGGCCTGAAGGGCACGGAAGGTAAGGGAGGTGGACATGGTCTGAGCACCGGCCTCCGCCGCCTGTCTGACGCTCACGGAGCCGGCTCCGCCGCTGGCGTCCGCTCCGCTTACAAACTCCAGTATGTTGGGATCATAGGACAGCATCAGGCTGGACCGTCCCAACGCCTCTCCGCTCAGAGAGGAGATCTTTAACGTAACGTTTACCTCCTGTCCTACGGTCACCGTAGGATCCGAGAAGGCAATTCTTGCGTTTGCGGCAAAGGAAGTGAGAATGCCCCAGGGCACTGACACCGTGAGCATGCAGGCCATGGCCGCGCCTAAAAACGCTTTTTTCAATCTTGTTCTTATCATCATCTCATCCCGCTCTTCTTTCTTCTTACTGTATTGCCATGCCAGGACCGGTATACATATCCTGGCTGTCGCCCTGACTGCTGCCGGAGGTCTGAGAAGACCTTCCCGCCGCAGATACACCGGAGTCCAGTCCGCCGGCCCCCTGGGTATAGGTAGGTCCGCCGGCCTGTCTCACCACATGGATCACGTACTCTCTCACCGCTCCGTTCTCAGCCTTTACATTGACCTTAATCTCATTGATGCCGCTCTGCAAGTCTACGGTGCCCGTTCCGCTCACCGACGCCTTGGAATCCAGAGCAGAGGCCTGAACCGTCACGCTGGCCACGGAATGATCCACAATCAGGTCATAGGACGCCGTGTCCATATTAAAGGTCGGCGTAAGAGCAAAGCCGTCCACTGCCAATCCGCCCAGCTTGTTGTTGGGACTGCCGTCCACCGCAGGCTTGGTGCAGGGTGTTGCCGGCATATTGTTGTACACCGGAATCTTAAACTGCAGGGGAAGCTTTTTCATCTCGTCGCTGTAGGCAGTTGACATCTCATAGCCTTCCGAGGCAGCCGCCTGAATATTGGTCATATACTGATGCTTATACAAATTGCTTCCCTGTACGTTGAACTTCTTCAAGTAGAAAGTATCCTGACCGGCCTTTACGAAATTGGTCCCGTAATACTCCGCCCCTCCCAGGATCGCTTTTTCCACCGTATTCCAGGGCCGTCCGTAGGTTCCCGACTGGGACGCATACCAGAGGCCTCTGGTCACCGCGTCCATACTTCCCGTAGCGTAGGCGCCTATGTTGTAAAAGTTGTAATATCCCTCATAGGGCGAACGGGTTCCGGATATGCTGGAGCTGCCGTTTATTCCGTTTTCCTGTATGATCATGGCGGCAAGCACATAGGGATTGACGCCGGACTGCTCTCCCGCCCTCATGATAATCTCCGCATAGGAAGAGGAGCCGGAGGACGGCGCCGTCACGGAGCCGGAACTGCCGGAAGAAGTGCCGCTTCCGGAACCGCCCAGATCCATCCCCGGACCGTAGCTGCTGGCCACCGTGGCCGTCTGATTGCGGCTCATGGCCACCGACGGACTCTCAAACCGCACCTCCGTACTGTCCGAAGAGCTGCTTTCACTTCCGGAGGAAGAACCGCTTCCCCCGGAGGCGTCCGTTCCTCCCGGCCCTGTGGATGCGCCCGGACCGTCTGAGGAGCCGGAATCTGTTCCGGAGGAGGTTCCGCTTCCGGAAGAGGTTCCGCTCCCCGTCTGCACCGATCCGTTCTCCATAAAGGTCCCCTTCAGCATGGTCTGAAGCCCTTCCACATTCTGTACCGCTCCGTCATAGCTCTGAAGCAGGAACTGGAACACATAGTGCTCATCCAGAAAATTCCTGGGATCCATGTAGTAACTGATAATTTCCTGAGAAGCCGCCACCCAGGAGCTTCCGTCAAAGCCCGGCCAGGTGCTGGTATTCCAGTCATAAGCGCCGGCCGCCGTGGACTTCCAGGAGGAAATGCTGCCGGAGCTCACCAGGTTGGTTCCCACAATGCTTTCATTATAGATCACCTCGTCCCAGTTCAGCCCTGTCTGCTGAGCGGTAAACACCCAGTTGGGATACTGGGCGTGGAGAGCCCTCAGACTGTCCTTGTAGCTTTCCGGAAATCCCTGCGCCGTGAGGTATGCTTCAAAATCCGCATCCGAGGTATAGGCAACGGGGAATTTTATGTACGCGGAGGAGACGAACCCGGTGGTCTGGGTGCCTCCGCTTCCCGTAAACCGGATCTGGTACCACAGCGCTCCGTCCGAAGCCGTCTGCTCCCCGATCACCGTCACCGCCGCTCCCTTGGTCAGCTTTGTGACCACGGAATTGGTAGTTCCCGGTCCGCTGCGCACATTCACATTGGTTCCGCTGATGCTGGCAGTCCGCTCCGTATAGGCGGCAGCCTCCATAGCCGGAAGAAAGCTCACAGCCGGCTGATGTACCGCCAGAAGCAGGCCCAGGGCCAGAGCGGCTCCTCTCTTCATGTATTTTTTTCTCATCTGTTTTCTCCTATTTTTCATCCTGTCAAAAGGGCAGACTGCCCCCCTTATGCGACAGCATATTCATTATAATGACAAAGCCAATCCTGTGTCAACCGATTCACTGAAACTTCACAGATTCCCACAGAAATTGTAAGAAATCATTTCGAATTCCGGCACAAAAAAAGAGGCTGCCGCTGACAGCCCCGTTTTTTCTGCTGTGATTTATTCCTCAGAGAACTGATCCTTTCCCACTCCGCACAGCGGGCATACCCAATCCTCCGGCACATCCTCCCAGGCAGTTCCGGCCTGTACGCCGTTATCGGGATCTCCTGCCTCCGGATCATAAATGTAGCCGCACACGTCACAAACATATTTCTTCATTGCAGATTCTCCTTTCTCATACTTCTTTTCTCACGGGCAGCTTAGGATTCTCTCCTGCCGCCTGCAGCACCGGTGTCTTTTTTTCGTTCCCCGGCCTGCTTACGGACTTATTGTAGCACAGGGAATCGTTTTTGTCTGTTGCATTTGCACCATATCTGTGATAATCTTTTCAGAAAAAGGAGGCGTTTCTTTATGAATTTTGCGGACAGTCAGCTTTTTTTCGGAATAGAACCGGAGCAGGCGGAACGGATGCTCCCCTGTCTGGAGGCCGCTTCCCGGGATTTTCCTGCGGGAAAGCTTATGTATTCCTATCTGTCGGGCCAATCCTCTGCCGCCGTTATCCTGGAGGGCAGCGCCTCCGTTGTCCGCTACGAGGCGAACGGCAGCCGAACCATTCTGGAATCCCTGTCTGCGGGAGGCATTTTCGGAGCGGACCTGGATTTTTATACGGAAAGTCTGGGCAGCGTTCATGTGGTCTGTGATACGCCCTGCCGCGTTCTGTTTCTAAACTACGAGAAAATGATCCGTCCCTGCCGCAGCGCCTGCCCCAGGCATCTGGATCTGGTTCAGAATATTCTGTCCATCCTGTCCGGAAAGTCCAGGCTGCTGGGAGAGCGGGTGGAGGTCTTAAGCCAGCGCTCCATCCGGGACAAGCTGATGTGCTACTTCGGCCAGCTTTCCGTCAAGTCAGGCTCCCATACCTTCACCCTTCCCTTCTCCATGATGGATCTGGCGGATTTTCTTTCCGTCAACCGCAGCGCCATGGTGCGGGAGCTCCGCTTCATGAGAGAGGACGGGCTGATCGCCATGAAAAAACGGGAGGTCACACTGCTGTGATCCCCCGTTTTTTTCATATTTTTTATTCTTTTACAGACACATATCACTGACGCAGACAGCTCCGTAGGGGCGGATGGACATGCGGTAGGCATTGCCTTCCCCCAGGGCCTTCTCTATGTAGGCGATGTATTCGTCAGTGAGATCATTGGGAAGCATGGCCATAATCACGCCGGCAAAGCCTCCTCCGTGAACGCGGCAGGCTCCTCTTCCCTTTTCTGTGATAAACAGCTCCGTCAGAGCCAGAGCAACGGTAATTCCCTGCTCCTGATAGTTGGAGTTGGTATAGCAGTTCTGCAGCCATTTCCAGGAGGAATTTCCGGAAGCGGTGATATTCTCCAGGAATACGTCAAACTGCCCCTCCTTCAGCGCGCTGACCATAATCTCCACCCTCTTATTCTCCTCAAAGAAGTGAAGGGCACGGAGCACCGAGCGGTCTCCCGCAAAGGCTCTTACCTTCTGAAGATCGGCAATCACTTCTTCCTCCGTGATCTCAGAGCAGTATTCCTTGCCGAAATACTCCGCCACCTTTTTCATCTCGCTGGGTACGGAGGAATAATCGGCGCTCAGATCCGCATGCCCCCGTCCTGTCTGGACAATGATCAGGCTGTGATTCTGAGAGCTGAAATCGAAATCGATCTTTTCCACCTTCGGCTCGGACGGCTCTACGAAATCGATGGTAATCAGGCCTCCCACGGCGCAGGCCATCTGGTCCAGCAGACCGGACGCCTTGTCCCAGTAGTGATTCTCCGCATATTTTCCCACATGGGCATAGGCCACCGTGTTCATTCTTCCATCATTGAAAAATGTGTTCAGCATGGAGCAGAGCAGCATTTCAAAAGCGGCGGAGGAGCTCACTCCCGCGGCGCTGATCACGTTGCTGGTAATATAGGCGTTAAAGCCTCCTACCTGATAGCCGGACTCCTCAAAGCCCTTCAGCAGTCCCTTCACCAGGTCATCCGTTCCCGCCTGTCTCGGGCTGGGCTCCAAATGATTCAAATCAATGACAAATTCCTGACCGAAGGTCACGCTCACGATATGCACCTTGCTGGAATGGTTCATGGCCGCCGCGCCTACGCAGTCCAGGTTGATGCTGCCGGCCAGCACCTTGCCGTGATTATGGTCCGTATGATTGCCGCTGATCTCCGTCCGTCCGGGAGAAGAAAACAGTCTCACTTCTCCGTCGCCGAATTTCTTCTCATAGCCCTTCAGAAGCTCTTCGTAGCGCTCCTTCTGCTCCTGCACATGATCCGCTCCGTACAGTGCGCCGAACAGCTCATCGGCCTTTTTCCCTTTTAATAAATCCATTGTCTGCTCCACATTCATGGCCCGTCTCTCCTTTTCCCTATCCGCTTTCGGCGTTCCTTCCCGGGATACGCCGATTACCTAAACTATATCACAAAAGCTTTCCGGCAAACAATATGTTTTTTTATGGAATATGCTCAAAAATATTTGTTTTTTCATGATCCCCGGCTCCCTGCTTGCATCTTTCTCCCGTTTCCGCTATTCTTAAAGGCAGATCAGCGTTGGGAAAGGAGACATCCATGACTGTCTGGAACGAAAAACCTTATCATTCTCTCGATTACTGTCTGAAAGAAACTTTCGGAAAAAAAGTCTATAAGCTGGCCCTGGACGGGGGTATGACCTGTCCCAACAGGGACGGCACTCTGGGAACGGGAGGCTGCATTTTCTACAGCGCCGGGGGATCCGGGGATTTTGCCGCTCCCCGCCGCCGCTCCATGGAGGAGCAGCTGGCAGAGGCTAAGGAACGGCTGAAAAAGAAGCTGGGAGACCGGGACGTGTCC
The DNA here is from genome assembly GCA_944377325.1 of uncultured Lachnospiraceae bacterium. GTDB lineage: Bacteria > Bacillota > Clostridia > Lachnospirales > Lachnospiraceae > Lachnoclostridium_A. Next base: position 3,356 of record CALWEP010000234.1, on the reverse strand, counting down.
TACATCGCCTATTTCCAGTCCTACACCAATACCTACGCCCCTCTCCCCTATCTGGAGGAGCTGTTTTCCTCCGCCGCGGCCGCTCCGGAAATCGCCGCCCTGTCCATAGGCACCCGTCCGGACTGTCTTCCCCCGGAAACCGTGGACCTGCTGGCCCGGCTGAACCGCAGCAAACCCGTATGGGTGGAGCTGGGACTCCAGACCGTTCATGAGGACACCGCCCGCTTCATCCGCCGGGGATATTCCATGGATGTGTTTCTGGACGCATTCCGCCGCCTGAAAGAGGCAGGAATCCAGGTGATCGTTCATGTGATACTGGGCCTGCCCGGGGAAACCAGGGAAATGATGCTGGAAACCGTACGGACCGTGGGCCGGCTGAGAGCTGACGGCATCAAGCTTCAGCTCCTTCATGTTCTCTCCGGCACCGATCTGGGACGGATGTATCAGGAAAACCCTTTTCCCGTTATGAGTCTGGAGGAGTATCTGGATCTGGTCATCGACTCCATCGCCCTCCTTCCCCCGGAGGTGGTGATCCACCGGATCAGCGGAGACGGGCCGAAGAAGCTTCTTCTGGCTCCCCTCTGGAGCGCAGACAAGCGCCTGGTCCTCAACTCCCTGACCAGGCGCTTGAAAGAGCGGGGCATCTTCCAGGGCTGCGCCCTGGACTCCCCTTCTGTTCCATTGTATTATACGGAGCCTACAAAGCTATAATGATGCCTCCGTCGCTGGCATACACTGTAGCCACTCCCGCAGTCTCCGTCACCACCACATCTTTGAACTCTGCCTTGCCGCACATGATCCGGCGGACCTGTTCCGCCCGCTCCGGGTTATTGCAGTGAGCGATGACAAGCCGCTTCCGGCTGGTGTCTCCCCCCTCCTTCAGGGCTATCTCGCACATCCGATTCAGCGCCTTCGTCACTCCTCTGGCCTGATCCAGCTTGATGATCACGCCGTGATCCGCACCCATCACCGGCTTGATGTTGAGAGCTGTGGCAAAAAAGGCCTGAAGCCCGGTGAGCCTTCCGTTTTTCCGCAGAGCATCCAGAGACTCCAGAACAAAATAGGTTTTCATGGTGTCGCGGAAACTCTTCACCTCTTCCACAATCTGTTCAAAGGGAACTCCCGCCTCACACCGTTCCTGAAGAAACATGGCGATATTTACCTGACCCGGGGAAGCGGAATCAGAGCTGATGACAAAAATATTCTTGTCCTTTCCGTGCTCCTCTTCGTAAAGATCTTTTCCCAGTACGGCGCTGCCGTAGCTTCCGCTCAAATGCTCCGAAAGGGTCACTACAAAAACAGGATCAGCATCCCCCTCGTACGCCTTCTTAAAGGCCTCCGGGGACGGGCAGGCTGTCTTCGGGCACTCCGGACAGGCCTTAACCAATTCTAAAAATGTTTTCTGATCAAAGGTCTCGTCATCTATGACATGGGTGTCTCCCACCTGAAGAGTAAGGGGAATAATCTGAAAATGGGGATCCTTCCTCTGTTCCTCCGTCAGATCCGTACAGCTGTCGCCGATTATCTTGTAGCTCATCATATGCCTCCATGCTTTTATTATAAGATGTAGTATCAATTACTACTTATTATAGCATTCCCTCCGGTCTTTTTCAACTTATCATTCACTTTTTTCAGAAAATGTGGTACAGTTAAAGCAGCTTTTGCAGAAAGGTTCAGGTGAGCGGCATGGAATTGAGCTTTATTTTAGTGTTCTTCGCTTTTATCATCCTTCTGGTTCTCATTGTGGCTGTGGTCACAGTCAGCACCGTTACCGGAAACATGGGCGCAATTATGGACGATGAGGACGAGGAGTCCTGACGGAACACGAAAAAACGGAAAAACAGAGAGAACGTCTCCCCAAAAAGAGAGGTCCCTCTGTTTTTTTCTTTGGATTTATTCGCTTCGAAGCGCGTCGATGGGGTTGAGCTTTGCCGCCCGGCTGGCCGGCATATAGCCGAACAGCAGACCGATTCCCACAGATACGCTGAAGGAGATCAGGATGGCCCCGAAGGTGGGCGGAGCGTCGATCCCCATGGCATTTCCGATCATAACCGTTGCCACGGAACCGAGAAGGATCCCGATCACTCCCCCGATGGAGCTGGTCATGGCCGCCTCGATCACAAACTGCTGCATGATCACTCCCCGCTTGGCTCCCAGAGCCTTGCGGATGCCGATCTCCCTGGTTCGCTCCGTCACGGACACCAGCATGATATTCATAACTCCCACTCCTGCCACCAGCAGGGAGATTCCTGCGATGCCGCCCAGCATGCCTGACATCATGGCGATCTGCTCGTTCAGGGAATCCAGCATCTCACTGTTGGCATTTACATTGTAAAGGTCATCATTCTGGAAAATCTCATAAAGAAATGCTTCCAGCTCCGATTTGCACTCCGCCGTATCGTCCGTACTGTTGGAGGTAAATATATAGGAAGAGATGGAACCGTTTCTGGTGAGCTTGGTGGCTGTGGAATAGGGCAGCCAGATGAAGTCGTCCGTCCCTCCCTCGTCCAGGTCCTCGTCGTCCTGGCGCTCCACCACTCCGACGATCTTATAGGCCTCTCCGCTGATCTTTACCGTCTGGTCTATGGCCTTTTCCGGTCCCCCGAACAGTTCGTTGGCCACGTAATAGCCCACCACGCACACCTTCTGCCGGGAAACAATATCCGAGTACTGAATATTCCTTCCCTGCTCCAGCTCGTAGTCCTTGATAGCCAGGTAATCCTCGCTGTAGCCCCCCACATTGGTGGCGTCCAGAGAATCGCTGCCGTATTTCACGACGGCGGACACATTCACCACCGGGGTCATCTGGGCGTACAGATCTCCGTGCTCTTCAAAAAATTCATAGGTATCGTCCACATCCAGGGAACGGGACGGCAGATTGATCACGCTCACGGAGATCTGGTTTACTCCCATGCTGGCAAAGCTTTCCACCACAGAAGACATATACCCGTTCACAATGCTCACCAGGATGATCACCGACGCCACGCCGATGATGATTCCCAGCATGGTGAGAAAGGAGCGCATCTTATTTCCCATTATGCTCTTTATGGCCATTTTAAATGATTGCAGCATAGTCTTCCACTTCCCCGTCAAAATTGATCTTTCCGTCGTAAATCCTCACTACCCGCTTTGCCTCCACGGCGATGGAGTTGTCATGAGTGATCATCACGATGGTATTGCCCTCTTCATTGAGCCGTTTCAGGAAATCCAGAACCTCTCTGCTGGTTCTGGAATCCAGGGCGCCCGTAGGCTCATCTGCCAGAATCAGAGACGGATCTCCCGCCAGAGCCCTGGCGATGGACACTCTCTGCTGCTGGCCGCCTGACAGCTGGTTGGGCATATTTCTCCACTTTTCC
>CALWEP010000233.1 GCA_944377325.1 uncultured Lachnospiraceae bacterium | reverse complement strand
CGCTTGGAATCGCCTATGGCCCGAAGAATTACGGAGCCCATATAGTAAATCAGATTGCCGATAATTCACAGAAAATAGATCCTCAGGTAAGAGGTGGCGTAGCACATCACAGCATCGGGAGTGCCCATGGCCTGCAGGGCAAAAGGCGCTCCCGCAAGCCCCACCGCCATCATCACCGCTCCGATGGCAAGAGAAAAGGCGACGGCCGTATGAACGGAGCGGCTCACCATATCGTGCTGTCCTGCCCCGTAAAACTGGGAAATGGTAACGGTAGCTCCGGAGGACAGGCCGACAAAGAAGCCTACGAACAGGTTGATCAGCGTGCCGGTAGTGCCGCCTACCGCCGCCAGGGCCTCCGTCCCCACGAACTGCCCTACGATAACGGCGTCTACGGTGTTGTAGAGCTGCTGAAAAAAGGTCCCGAACAGAATCGGGAAAAAGAAGAGTAAGAGCTGCTGCCAGATGACTCCTTCCGTGATGCTGTTCCGGACAGCATTTTTTTCATTTCCTATCTGTGCTTTCATGATCTTCTCCAAAGGTATTTAAAATAGTCGTCTTACGCTGCCTTCATTATATTTACTTTTCCGCCTTTTGTAAAGCGTCATTAATGGCATTCAGCAGGGCCTGGGAGGTGTACCTGGTTTCGCTTGCGTAGGAGAGATTTTCCGTAGACTGGAGAGTGCAGATCTGATCGGCCAGATCGTCCAGAGCAGGCTGCATAAGGGGGTACATGGCAGTGACGGCCTCGCTTAAGGGCACCAGATCAATGGAGTTGATGTGGGAGGAATCCACAGATACCTGGACGGATACCTGCTCGCTTCCCAGGCGTATGGAGGAGGTGTAGACACCCGGTATGTACAGCGCATCGGCCTGCTGAGAGGAGGCGGGAGCCGTTTCCTTTCCCGAGCGGAACATAAAGAGAAACAGGGAGAGGAGAAGGATGCCCAAAAGGAGGAAAACGGCAGTATAGATGATATCTTTCATCCGAAGCACGACGATTTTTGTTTTGGAGCTCATAAAGGACCTCCGGGATGCATTTGCTAAAGCCTATGACCGGCGTTCCGGGATTATGAAAAAGTAAAAAAAAGAATTGTAAATCCCCTATGGTTATGATACAATGACAGAACAAATGTTCTGTTTTGGAGGTGGCCGGATGGCACTGCAGTTTATTATGGGAGGATCGGGAGCTGGGAAGACGAGGCTGCTGTATGAAAGGCTGATCCGGGAATCGCTGGAGAGACCGGAGCGGCAGTTTGTGGTGATCGTGCCGGAGCAGTTCACCATGCAGACACAGAAGGAGATTGTACTGCTCCATCCCAGAAGGGGAACCATGAATATCGATATTGTCAGCTTTGAGAGGCTGGCTTACCGCGTGTTTGAGGAGCTGGCGGTGGTGAATCCGGCAGTGCTGGATGACATGGGGAAGTCCATGGTCCTGCGGAAGGTAGCCGCCATAAAGGGAAAGGAGCTGGGAATTTTCCGGGGCCATCTGAATCAGGCCGGCTTTATCGGGCAGCTCAAATCCATGCTCTCTGAGCTGTATCAGTACGGAGTGACGCCGGAGCAGCTGGACGAGATGGAGAGACAGGCTGCCAGCCCTCTTTTAAGAGCGAAGCTGAGAGACTTGGCGGCGGTCTGCCGGGGGTTTCAGGATTACATCCGGGAGCGGTTTATCACATCGGAGGAGATTCTGGGAGAGCTGTGCAGGGTATTTCCGCGGTCGGAGCGGATGAGAGGGAGCACGGTGGTTCTGGACGGCTATACGGGCTTTACGCCGGTACAGTACCGTCTGCTTGGACAGATGCTTTCCTGCTGCCGGGATGTGAAGGTGACGGTGACGGCGGAACGGGCGGCGAGACCCTATGAACGGAGCGGGCCGGAAAACCTCTTCTTCATGAGCAAGGAAACGGTGAGAAAGCTGTGCCGTTTGGCAGAGGAGAATCATGTCCCGCTGGAGCCGGACTGCTGGCTGGAATCCCGTCCTTATCCCAGATTTGAGGGAAGGGAACTGGATTTTCTGGAGGAGCACCTGTACCGCTATTCCGGAAAGTCCTTTCCGGAGCAGACGAAGGACGTGATACTCTGCCGGGCCTTGAACCCCAGAGAGGAGATCGGCTTTGCGGCCGGCGCCATAGAAGAGATGGTCCGGAATCAGGGGCTGCGGTACAGAGATATGGCCGTAGTGACGGGAGATCTGGAGAATTACGGCAAGGAAGCGGCATTTCAGTTTGGAAGGAAGGGGATTCCCTTCTTTCTGGATGATAAAAAAAGCATTTTGGAAAATCCCCTGGTGGAATATATTCGAGCGGCGCTGGAGGCAGTGAGGAAGGACTTTTCCTATGAGAGCATGTTCCGGTATCTGAAAAGCGCCCTGGCGGCAGCTCCGGAGGAGAGAGAGCTGTGCGACCGTGTGGAGAACTACTGCCTGGCGTTGGGAATCCGGGGCTTTAAAAGGTGGAGTGCTCCCTGGGACCGGGTCAGCCGCAGGGGAGGCCATTGGAATATGGAAGAGATCAATTCCTTCCGGGAAAAGGCAATGGAGCCTCTGTCCCGTATGAGGGAAGGACTGAGGCAGGAAAACGGCACGGTACGGACCATGACGGAAGCTCTTGCCTGCTTCCTTGAGGAAACGGGAGCGGAAGAGAAGATCCAGGCCTGGAGCGAAAGGTTTCGGGAAGCGGGAGAATATCAGCTTTCCGACGAATATGACCAGGTTTACGGTCTGGTTTTGGAATTGTTCGACCGTCTGTCCGCCCTTCTGGGAGAAGAGCGGACAGGACTGAAGGAATACGGAGAGATTCTGGACGCAGGCTTCGGGGAGATCAAGGTAGGGGTAATTCCTGCCACGGTGGACCGGGTTGTGGTGGGAGACATTACCAGAACCAGGCTGGACCATGTAAAGGTACTTTTTTTCGTGGGGGTCAATGACGGGATTGTGCCGGTGAAGAAGGAGCGGGGAGGGATTCTGTCGGAGGCGGAGAGAGAATTCCTGGAGACCCATGATATGGAGCTGGCTCCTACGGCCAGAAAGGAGAGCGTTCTTCAGAGATTTTATCTCTATCTGGCCATGACTAAGCCGGAGCGGAAGCTGATTCTCTCTTATTCCTCCATGAATCAGGCGGGGAAGGGGCTGAGACCCTCCGGCCTGATCCGGGAGCTGGAACGGCTGTTCCCCCGCCTGACCGTGCTGGAGGCGGGAGAGGAGAGACGGATTCTTTCGGAGGAGGAAGGCAGAAAAGCGCTGGCAGAAGGGCTGAGGCTGGCCGGGGAGGGAGACGCATCCCGCCTCATGGAGCTTTACCGCTATTTCTGGAACCGGGAGGAGAACAGAGAAGGGCTGAAAAAGCTGGTGGAAGCGGCATTTTATACCTATGAGGAAAAGGGAATCGGCAGAGCGGCCGCTGGGGAGCTGTACGGAAAGATCATAAACGGCAGCGTGACCAGGCTGGAGAAGTATGAGGCCTGCGCTTACGCTCACTTTCTGTCCTATGGACTGGAGCTGACGGAGCGGCCGGAATATGAGCTGAAGTCCGCCGATGTGGGAAATCTTTTTCACGGAGCCATCGATCTGGCCTTTAAGAAGGCGGCAGAGCAGGGCGTACGTCTTCAGGACCTGCCGCCGGCAGACCGTGATGTGCTGGCGGATAGGGCGGTGGCGGAGGTGATTTCCGGATACGGGGAGAACATTATGGCCAGCTCCGCCAGAAACGCCTATCTGGCCGGGAAGGTGGGGAGGATTACCAAGAGAACCCTGTGGGCCCTGTCAGAGCAGCTGAAAAAGGGGGAATTTACTCCCGCAGGCTTTGAGGTAGCCTTTTCCGCGGCAGACAATCTGGATGCCATGAAAATATCCCTGACGGAGGAGGAGGCTCTCCATCTGCAGGGAAGGATTGACCGGATGGATCTGTGCGAGGATGAAACGCATATCTATGTAAAAATCATTGATTATAAATCGGGAAGCACGTCCTTTGACCTGGCTGCTCTTTATTACGGGCTGCAGCTGCAGCTGGTGGTGTATATGGATGCCGCCCTGGAGCTCCTGGAGAGGAGAAATCAGGGGAAAGAGGTTGTGCCGGCAGGGCTGTTTTATTACCATATAGACGATCCCGTGGTGGACGGAGAGGAAGCCGGGGACAGGGCGGAGATCGATCGGATGGTTCTGAGAAAGCTGAGAATGGACGGCCTGGTAAACAGCGAGCTGGAGGTAATTTCTCTGATGGACCGGGAGATTGAAAAGGCGTCCGACGTGATTCCCGTGGCAGTAAAAGACGGCCTGGTCCAGGAGGCCAAGTCTTCCGTGGCTAATCGGGAGAGGTTCGGCGCTCTGAGAGGTTTTGTGCGGAGCAGACTGAAGCAGGCGGGGACGGAGATCTTGAACGGCGCCATCGGGGCAGCTCCCTACAGGCAGGGCAGCAGGACCGCCTGCGATTACTGTCCTTACCACGGCGTGTGCGGCTTCGATCGGAGGCTGCCGGGCTTTGAGTACAGAAAACTGAAGGATAAGAAGCCGGAGGAGATCTGGCAGGAGATTGAGGAGAGAGAAAGGAAGGAGGAGTAGGATGGGAATTTCATGGACAGAAAAGCAGGAAAAGGTCATCACCTCCGGAAACAGAAACCTTCTCGTCTCCGCAGCGGCCGGGAGCGGAAAGACGGCTGTTCTGGTGGAACGGATCATCCGAATGATCACGGAGGGAGACCATCCTTTGGATATTGACCGGCTGCTGGTCATGACCTTTACCAATGCGGCTGCTGCGGAAATGAGAGAACGGGTGGCGGCAGCCATTGAAAAACGCCTGGAAGAGACGCCCGATGACGTTCATCTTCAGGCCCAGGCGACCCTGGTGCAGCAGGCGTTCATTACTACCATAGACAGTTTCTGCCTCAGTGTGATCAGAGAACATTTCGATTCTTTGGAGATCGACCCGGCTTTCCGCATCGGTGACGAAGGTGAATTGATGCTGCTGCGCAGCGAGGTGATGGAAGGGCTGCTGGAGGACTGCTATGGAGAGGGGAGAAAGGAGTTTTCGGACTTTGTGGAAACCTATGCCTCGGGAAAGGGAGATTTCGGCATCGGTGACGTGATCATGCAGGTTTATACTTTTTCCCAGAGCCACCCGTGGCCGGAACAGTGGTTCCGCAGCTGTGAGGAGGAGCTGGAGAGCTTGGAAGGCGCCGCAGAGGGGACGGGAGCGGGCTGGAAGAACAGCCCCTGGATGAAATTTCTGCTTACGGACATCCGATACCGGATGGAGGAATTTGTGCTGCAGCTGGAGGAGGCGGCAGAGCTCTGCAGGGAAAGCGACGGGCCGGAGGCTTATCTTCCCACTATGGAAGCAAACCTGGAAATGATCAGAGGGCTGAGAGACGCAGAAGACTACGGTCAGCTGAGGGAACGGCTGGAAAGCTGTGATTTCGGCAGACTGAAGGCCATCCGGGGAGGAGACGTGTCTCCGGAAAAGAAAAAATATGCGGGAGATCTGAGAGACCGGGTAAAAAAGTCCGTACAGAAAATACGGGAGAGCTATTTTTATGGGTCGGAGGAGGAACTGACGGAGGCCATGGACCGGTCTGCCCCGGCGGTACGGGAGGTGCTGCGGCTGGCGAAGGAATTTTCCCGGAGATACCAGGAGCAGAAGCGGGAGAAAAACATTGTGGATTTCAATGATTTGGAGCATTTTGCCCTTCAGGTGCTTTCAGACGGAAAAGGAGAACCTTCGGAAAATGCCAGGCTCCTGTCGGAGCGGTTTGAAGAGATTCTGGTGGACGAGTATCAGGACAGCAACGAGGTTCAGGAGGCGCTGATCGGACTCATATCCGGAGAACGATCGGGCCATCCCAATGTGTTCATGGTGGGAGACGTAAAGCAGAGTATTTACCGGTTCCGCCTGGCCAAGCCGGAGCTTTTCATGGAGAAATATGATACCTATACGGCGGAGGACAGTCTTCATCAAAAAATTGAGCTTCACCAGAATTTCCGGAGCCGGGAGACGGTGCTGAACAGCGTGAATCAGGTTTTTTACCGGATCATGACCAAACCTCTGGGAGGAATCCGCTATACGGAGGAAACGGCCCTCCATCCGGGAGCGGCGTTCCAGGAGATTCCGAAGGAGTCTGAGGGAATGCGTCCGGGAAAAACGGAACTGCTCCTTCTGGATGTGAACGAGGAACTGATGAAAGGCTTGGATGAGGAGCATGCGGATTATACGGCAAAGGAGATGGAGGCCAGGCTGGTTGCCGCCAAGATCCGGGAAATGACTGACCCGGACAGGGGACTGCTTCTGTGGGATAAGGAAAAGGGAGAGTATCGGAGGGCCCGATGGGGGGATATGGCGATTCTGCTGAGAAGCACTTCCGGCTGGGCGGAAATCTTTGTCAGCGTACTGATGAATGAAGGAATACCGGCCCATGCGGATTCCAGAACCGGCTATTTCAATACTCCCGAGGTAGAAACGGTGCTGTCTTTTCTGTCATTGCTGGACAATCCTATGCAGGATATTCCTCTGGCTGCGGCGATGAAGTCTCCCGCAGGAGGCTTTTCAAACCGCGATCTGGCTGAAATTATGGCGGCTTTCAGGAAAACCGCGGAGAAGGGCCAGGACATGGGGCTGTACGGAGCCTGGAAGCGGTATCTGGAGCGGGAGCCGGGCCGCAGGAAGGAAGAGCTGTGGAGCCGCCTGCAGAAGTTTGACAGTCTGGTGGAGGAACTGCGGGAAAAAAGCAGGTATCTGACGATCCGAGAGCTGCTCTATCAGATCTATGACAGAACGGGATACTATGACTATGTGACGGCCATGCCCGGCGGGGACGTGAGGAGGGCTAATCTGGACATGCTGGTGGAGAAGGCTGCTGCTTTCGAAAAGACCAGCTACAGAGGACTGTTTCATTTCACGTCTTATATCAGAAATCTAAAAAAATATGACACGGATTTCGGAGAAGCCTCTATTGCCGGAGAGCATGACGATACGGTTCGTGTGATGAGTATTCATAAGAGCAAAGGATTGGAATTTCCCGTAGTTTTTCTGGCAGGTCTGGGAAAGGCCTTCAACAAGCAGGACATCAGGGGCAAGATTCTGATCGATTCGGATCTGGGGATCGGCACGGACTGGGTGAATCTGGAGCTGCGGACCAAATCCCCCACTCTGAAGAAAAATGTTCTGAAGCGAAAAACGGATCTGGACAGTATGGGGGAGGAACTTCGCGTTCTCTATGTAGCCATGAGCCGGGCCAAGGAGCAGCTGATCATGACGGCGGCAGATAAAAATCTGGAAAAGAAGCTGGAGAAATGGTCCTATATTCCGGGCAGAGGACAAGGACTCCCGTTTACTCTTCTGTCTTCCGCAGGTTCTTACCTGGACTGGCTCCTTATGAGCCTTTCGGCGGAGAATGGGGAGGACTGGATCGAAGTGCGCAGGATTCCGGCGGGAGAACTGGTGGGACGGGAAATGGTCCGCCAGGTAAAGCAGACCGCATCTAAAGAGGAACTGCTTCATTTCGACGGAGAAAAAGTTTATGATGAAGCCTTCGGGAAGGAGATCGGCCGCGCCTTTTCTTTCCGGTATCCTTATGCGGCCGATGTGGGTCTCCATACAAAAATGACCGTTTCCGAACTGAAGCAGCAGGGTCAGATGACAGATGAGGCGGAGAGCCAGTTTGTTCCTACCCGCCCGGCGTTTCTCAGCCGTGATGAGCGGGAACGGCAGGGAGCGTTTCGGGGAACGGCTTATCACCGCGTGCTGGAGCTGCTGGATTTTCGGAAGATAGACGGCTCGGACCGGGTGAAGGAAGAGATGAAGAAACTGATGGAGGAAGGCCGCCTTACGGAAGAATACGGAAGGCTGGTGGATCCGAGAACCCTGTGGCTGTTCTTTTCTTCTCCTCTGGGGCTGCGGATGAGGGAGGCGGCACAAGAGGGAAGACTTCATAAAGAGCAGCAGTTTGTAATCGGAGTGCCGGCCAGGGAGCTGGAGGCCGGAGATACGGACGAGCCGGTGCTGATCCAGGGAATCATAGATGCCTATCTGGACGAGGAGGACGGTCTGGTTCTCATCGATTATAAGACGGACCATGTGGAAAAGGGGCAGGAGCAGCGGCTGATCGATCGGTACGGGATTCAGCTGGATTACTATGAGAGAGCTCTGGTTCAGATGACAGGAAAAAGAGTCAAGGAAACGATCCTCTATTCCATGGCGGTTCAGGAAGAGATCCGGCTGAAAGGATAGGTATTTTCAAACGAATAAAACTGATTTATGATAGAGGAAGGATGCGGCAGGAAGAGGCCGCGGAATTTTCCGAAGGAAAGGAAGAAGATCATGAGAGAGTCCATTCATAAATATTTCCGGATCGGTACGATCCAGTGGATGTCCTACCCGGACAGGAGCGCGGCGGAGGCGGTCCGGACCATTGCGGGGGACGACTATTTTGATGCCGTTGAGGTATGCCGGATCCCGGATGAAAGAGAACGGGAAGAAGTGAGAAACCTTCTGGCCCAGTCCCATCTGAAGGTGTGCTACGGGGCTCAGCCCAGGCGTTTGGGACCGAAGCTCAATCCCAATGATCTGGATGAAGAGGGAAGAAAGCGGGCGGAGGCCACTCGGATGGAAGCCATTGATGAGGCGGAATATTTGGGGGCAGGGGGAATCGCTTTCCTGGCCGGAAAATGGGGGGAGGCTTCGAAAGATAAGGCCTATGCCCAGCTTCTGAAGACCACGGGAAATCTGTGCGATTATGCGGCTCAGAAGGCAATGACGGT
>CALWEP010000232.1 GCA_944377325.1 uncultured Lachnospiraceae bacterium | reverse complement strand
CTGCGGGACCGGTTCGGGGTGGTGCAGAAGCTGGATTTTTACACGCCGGAGGAGCTGGAGGAGATCATCATTCGTTCGGCGGGAGTGCTTCAGGTGGAGATTCAGCGGTCCGGAGCGGCTGAGATTGCCAGAAGGTCCAGAGGAACGCCCAGGCTGGCGAACCGCCTGCCGAAGCGGGCGCGGGATTTTGCTCAGGTCAAGTATGACGGGGTGATTACCAAAGAAGTGGCGGATTTTGCTCTGGACATTCTGGAGGTGGACCGGTTGGGCCTGGACAATAATGACCGGAATATTCTGCTCACAATAATCCGGAAGTTTTCCGGAGGCCCGGTGGGACTGGACACTCTGGCGGCGGCGCTGGGAGAAGATTCCGGCACTCTGGAGGACGTGTACGAACCCTACCTGCTGATGAACGGTCTGATCAACCGCACGCCCAGAGGGCGGGTGGCCACGGAACTGGCTTACCATCATCTGGGGCTGCCGGGACAGAAAATCCACTAGATATTGGAAAAATTACTGGAATAATCATAGATGATGTGATATACTTTCACTGACCCCGAAGAAATCGGGAAATGCGGGAACGTGAAAAACACAATAGGAGAAAATGGGATGGATTCCAAGAATTATGCAGAGGTTCTGATCGATGGAGAAATTTATACCCTGGAAGGCCAGGAGGAGGAGGCTTACCTTCAGCGGGTGGCCAGCTATATTAACGAAAAGATTTCTCTGATGAAAAAACAGCCGGGCTATACGAAGCAGAGCCGGGATTATCAGGTAACCATGGTTGAGCTGAATATTGCCGATGATTACTTCAAAAGCCAGGAGAGAGTGCATCAGCTGGAAGAACAGAACAGAAGTTTGGAAAAGGAAGCTTACAGCCTGAAGCATGAGCTGGTCACCACCCAGATGAAGCTTGAAAAGGCGCTCAGGGATTTGGAGGAAGCAAAGAAGGGTTGAGAGACAGGATGGGGGTGCCGGAAGGCTGCATCTCCATTTTTTATTGCGCAGGAGATAAGGGGGTTATTCCTGCGGGATCACAGATATTCCGCCTCCGGGCGGTGAAAAATTCCGATGGAGGAGAGAGGTTTGAAAAACAGGAAAGTAGAAATCCTCGCCCCGGCCGGTTCCTATGAAAGCATGACTGCGGCAGTCTGCGCCGGAGCAGACGCGGTGTATGTGGGAGGAACCCGGTTTGGAGCGAGGGCTTACGCCAATAATCTGGACGAGGAGGCAATGCTTCGGGCAATTGACTATGTTCATCTTCACAGGTGCCGGCTTTACATGACGGTGAACACCCTGATGAAGGAAGAAGAAACGGAAGGCTTGTTTGACTATCTGGAGCCCTGTTACCGCCAGGGGCTGGATGCGGCCATCGTGCAGGATATGGGAGCATTTTCCTATCTGAAGGAATATTTTCCCGATCTTCATCTTCATGCCAGCACCCAGATGACCATTACGGGAGTCTACGGCGCCGCTCTGCTCAAAAAGCTGGGGGCCAGCCGGGTGGTCACTGCCAGGGAGCTTTCCCTGGAGGAAATCGGCAGAATCCGGGATGAGGTGGATATTGAAATCGAGAGCTTCGTGCACGGCGCACTGTGCTACTGTTATTCCGGCCAGTGTCTGATGAGCAGCCTGATCGGCGGGCGAAGCGGAAACAGGGGAAGATGTGCACAGACCTGCCGTCTGCCCTATGAAGTAAGGCAGGGCGGAAAAACGTTAAATAAAAAGGATGAAAAATACGTGCTAAGCCTGAAGGATCTGTGCACCTTGGATATTCTGCCGGATATTCTGGAGGCGGGAGTCACCTCCCTGAAAATCGAAGGACGGATGAAGAGTCCGCGGTATACGGCGGGAGTGGTAAGCGTGTATCGCAAATATGTGGATCTGTATCTGAAAGAAGGCCGCGGCGGCTACCGGGTGGACGAAGCGGACAGGCGGATTCTGCTGGATCTGTTTGACCGGGGAGGATTTTCCGACGGATACTACAGAGAGCACAACGGGAGACATATGGTGGCTTTAAAGGAAAAGCCGGCTTTCCGGGAAGGAAATCAGCAGCTGTTTGACTATCTGGACAGGACTTATGTGGAAGCGGAGCGGAAGGAGCCCATAGAGGGGAAAGTAATACTCCGGGAAAATGCTCCGACACAGCTGATTCTTACGGCAGAAGGGCTGGGGAAAGACGGTTCGGCCCTGCGGGTATGCGCAGAAGGACCGGAGGCACAGAGTGCCAGAAGCCAGCCCGTAACGGAAGAAAAGCTTTTGAAGCAGATGGGGAAAACGGGAGGAACTCCCTTTGTGTTCCGCCGCCTTGAGGCGGAGCTGGAAGGAGCTCCCTTCCTTCCCGTCCAAGCGCTGAACGAGCTGCGCCGGACAGGTCTGGTCCTGCTGGAAAAGGAGGCCGCAGCCTTGTACCGGCGTGCCGGAGGAACGGCGGAGGAAAGGGACGGGAGTCCTGTGACGCCGCCGGAAAAGCAGCGGACGGTGCTTACAGCCTCCGCAGAGCGGGAGGATGTGATTCGGAAGCTGGCAGGTGTGCCGGAAATTGCCCGGATCTACGTGGATTCGGGACAAATCGGCCCATCGCGCTGGAAGGACCTGGCGAGGATCTGCCGGGAGAGCGGAAAGGAATGCTTTTTGGCGCTGCCCCAGATTTTCCGGAAACGGGAGGAGGAGTATTTTCTCCGGGAGCGGGAATCCTTACAGCAGGCAGGCTTTGACGGCTGCCTGATCCGCTCTGCGGAGGAGATCCTGTTTCTGAAGGAGAAAATGGGATACGAAGGACGGCTGATTTTTGACAGCTCCCTCTATACCTTCAACCGGCGGGCTCAGGAGGTGATGAGGAATTTGGGAGCAGACGGGCTGACCTATCCTCTGGAGCTCAACGGCAGCGAGCTGTCGGCGCTGGACTGCAGAGGAGAGGAGCTGGTGGCGTACGGGTATCTCCCGGTGATGGTTTCGGCTCAGTGCATCAGGAGAACCGTATCCGGCTGTGACCGCACTCCGGGACTTCTAAAGCTGAAGGACCGGATGGGAAAGGAATTTACGGTGAGAAACTGCTGCCGCTTCTGTTCCAATACGATTTACAACACGGCGCCTCTGTCCCTGCTGGGGCAGGAGAAAAAGGCGGCGGGCCTGAATCCGGCGGCTCTGAGACTGCAGTTTACCTGGGAAGAGCCGGGAGAGGCCGCAGCGATTGCCGAAGCCTTTGCGGAGAGCTTTTTCCGGGGGAGGGAAGCTTCTCTTCCGGGAGAATTTACGAAAGGCCATTTCAGGAGAGGCGTGGAATAAAGGGAAAGAATAGGTGAGAGCTTGACGACACTGATATTAGAAGGTTCCAAATACCTGATGATCTTTCTGATGATCTATTATGCGTATCTGAATTTTCGCTTTTTCGGAGAGAAATACGATTTCAGAAAGACAAAACTATGCAGGAAACAGAACGGAGCCATGTTTTTGATCCATTTTCTGGGATTTCTGTCTCTGTATCTGAACAGGGGAGAGGAACGAATCCTGGTATTTTACGGAGCGCAGGTGCTGTTTTTTGCCCTGTATCTTAGGCTGTCCCGGCTTTTTTACCGGAATATTTCCGGGCTGCTGCTGAATAACGTCTGCCTGCTGCTGAGCGTGGGCTTTCTTATGCTGGCCCGCCTGGACATGGAGAAGGCCATGCGCCAGTTTGTGATTGCGGCGGCCGGGGCTGTGCTTTCTTGGATCATTCCGTTTATCATAGACCGGGTATGGCAGCTGGCAGGAATTCCGTGGATATACGGAGGAGTGGGTCTTCTCCTGCTGCTGGCGGTCTGTGTGACGGGTGTGACCAGCTACGGGGCGAAGATGACCCTGGAGCTTGGCGGAATCAGCCTTCAGCCTGCGGAGTTTGTAAAGATCAGCTACGTGTTTTTTGTGGCTACCATGTTTTACCGGTCGGTGGATTTCCGCTCCGTGGCCCTTACTACGGCTATGGCGGCCGCCCACGTTCTCGTGCTGGTGCTTTCCAAAGATCTGGGAAACGGACTGATCTTTTTCCTGACCTATCTGTTCATGCTGTTTGTGGCCACCGGCAGCTGGCTTTATCTGACTGCCGGTTTGGGAGCCGGCTGCGCGGCAGCGGCAGCGGCCTACGGATTGTTTCCCCATGTACAGACAAGGGTGGCAGCCTGGCTGGATCCCTGGTCGGACGTGGCCAATAAAGGCTATCAGATTGCGCAGTCCCTGTTTGCCATAGGGACAGGAGGCTGGATGGGAATGGGGCTGGACCGGGGCCTTCCGGGAAAGATTCCCGTAGTGGAAAAGGATTTTATGATATCTGCGGTGGCGGAAGAGCTGGGAGGACTGTTTGCTGTCTGCCTGATTCTGATCTGCCTGGGCTGTTTTCTTCAGTTCATGATGATCGCCACCAGAATGCAGGCCATGTTTTACAAGCTGATTGCCTTCGGACTGGGCTGCGAGTATATCATACAGGTGCTCCTTACAGTGGGCGGAGCGGTGAAATTTATTCCGCTTACCGGCATGACTCTTCCCCTGGTGAGCTACGGAGGAAGCTCCATGGTGGGAACCTTTGTGCTGTTTTCCGTGATTCAGGGGCTCTATATTTTGAAGAGAAATGAAGAGGAAGAAGATGAAGAAAAGTAATCCCAATCCCAATGCCAACAAAAATATTTTAAGACTGGCCTATGGGGTGGCGGGCGTGTTCATATGTATGCTTTTGTATCTGGGATATTTCCTTCAGTTTGAAAGCGGAACGGTGATCAACAATGCCTACAACCCCAGGGTAGATCTTTTGTCGGAACGGGTGGTGCGGGGAGAGATCCGCAGCGCGGACGGGCAGGTCCTGGCTAAAACGGTGACGGCGGAGGACGGCACGGAAAGAAGGGAATATCCGTTCGGAGCCCTTTATGCCCATGTGGTAGGGTATACGGGAAAGGGGCGGACCGGGCTGGAGTCCCTGAACAATTTCTACCTGCTCACCTCCCATGTGAATCTGGCGGAGCAGGTGCTCAATGAGTTTTCCGGCGTGAAAAACCTGGGGGACAACGTGGTGACCACCTTGGATCACAAGCTCCAGCAGACGGCATACGAGCTTCTGGGGGACCGGAGAGGGGCGGTGGCGGTGATGGAGCCGGATACGGGAAAAATCCTGGCGATGGTTTCGAAACCGGATTACGATCCCAATACCATCGCGGAGGACTGGGAGACTCTGACTGCGGACGAGGGAGGAGAGGCGAGACTTCTGAACAGGGCTTCCCAGGGACTTTACGCTCCCGGCTCCACCTTTAAAATACTGACTCTGCTGGAGTATATCAGGGAACATCCCGATGACTGGGAGAATTTCCGGTTTGACTGCGACGGAGTCTATGAAAACGGTGAATATACCATACGGTGCTATCATGGAGAGGCCCACGGAAGCCAGGACCTGGTTCAGGCTTTTGCCAATTCCTGCAACGGGGCGTTTGCCCAGATCGGCCTGGAGCTGGATAAAAAGAAGTTCGGGTATCTGGCGGAGGAGCTGCTCTACAACCGGGACCTTCCCTTTGCCCTTTCCTGCAGCAAAAGCTCCTTCGCCCTTACGGAGGAAGGAGACGTATGGGAAACGCTCCAGACGGCCATCGGTCAGGGAAAAACCCAGTGCAGCCCCATTCATCAGCTGCTGATTACTTCCGCCATAGCCAACGGCGGCACGCTGATGAAGCCCTATTTTGTGGACCGCGTGGAAAATGCGGGAGGTCAGGAGGTTAAAAAATTTCTTCCTTCCTCCTGGGGAAAGCTTATGACCGCAGAGGAGGCGGCAGCCCTGACGGAGTTCATGACC
>CALWEP010000231.1 GCA_944377325.1 uncultured Lachnospiraceae bacterium | reverse complement strand
AAAACGATTACGCCTGCTCACAAAAACCATTTTCACAACTGCATTCAGTTTTGGCATACTCAAACATACGGCACATGACCATCATCATGCCGCACATCGCCATCATCATGCTGTTGTTCATAGCTTCTGCTGCAAACATCTTATATCCTCCTGAAACGCTTCCGGTGTTCCGGCTGCCTTTGTTATGGTGTATTTTATTGCAAAACAATCGGTCTGTCAAGTATAAATTTTCAATGCAGCCATTACCGGCACAGCTCTGCGATGACCTGAGCAAAGATTTTTGCACTGGTCAGCAGCTCGTCAATCACCGCAAATTCGTCCGCTCCGTGCATCCGGTTGTCCGTTTCCGGCATAGACGCTCCGAAAGCCACTCCGTTTTTCAGGTCGTGAACGTAAGTGCCTCCTCCTGTTGACTGGCATTCACCCTTTCTGCCGGTATACGCCTCATATACCTTTAAAAGCGTCTGCACAAAATGGGAATCTCCCGGCACATGGTGGGGCGGAATCATGGAATCCGTCAGGAAGGAAAAGCCCTTTCCCTCCATCAGCGCCTTCACAGGCTTTAACACATTCTCCTCGTCGGCGCAGAGCGGACAGCGGCTGTCAAACCGGCCGTCCAGCCCGGTCTCCGTCACCTCAAGCATGCTGAACACCAGAGTGAGAGGACCGGAAATCTCGTCCTCCATCTCAATTCCCAGAGCTTTTCCCCTGAAGTCTCCGTGGGGGAAGCACTCCTCCAGCGCTTTCACCATCTCTGTCTGGCGGCAGGGAGCCAGCGGCAGGCGGTTCGCAAGATAGATCACAGCGGTAAGGGCATTGTTGCCGGCCTCCGGATGGGCTGCGTGAGCTCCTTCTCCCACTGCCGTAACCCTGGCCATCTCGTCTCCCTTTTCCAGGGTATAGTCGCTGTATTCCACGGTGAAGCTCACCCCCAGAGCCTTCTCCGTCTCTTTCACGGCCTTCTCCATGACTTCTGCGGGAATTCCCTGGAACAGAGCCTGAGCCTTTCCGGGAAGAACGTTCACCTTCGTTCCGGCCTGAATGGAGCAGAGCCTGGGCAGAACCGTACTCTTATCCCATTCCGCCGTAAAATGCCCCTTAAACATACCCTTTTCCGTATTAATCACCGGAAAGCTGGCATCGGGCGAAAAGGTCATAGGCGCTTCTTTTTCCTCCGCATAATAGTGAGGAATATCGGAGCTTCCGCACTCCTCATCCGTTCCCAGAATCAGACGCACGTTTTTGGATACGGGAATTCCGCACTCCTTCACCGCGCGCATGGCATACAGAGCGGCCACTGCCGGCCCCTTGTCGTCCGCCGTGCCTCTGCCGTAAAGCTTTCCGTCCTTTTCCAAGGGTTCAAAGGGCTTGGTCACCTGCCAGCCTTCACCTGCCGGCACCACGTCCATATGAGCCAGAATGTCCAAACCGGGCTCCTTGTCATTCAGATCAGCCGTACCTACGTAATTGTCATAGTTGCGCACGGAAAAGCCGTAGCCCTCCGCCATGGTCAGGGCAGCCCCCAGAGCGGCACAGGCCCCCTCCCCGTAAGGCATACCCTCCCTGTAGGGCATCTTCTCGCTGTTGATCCGGCACAGGGCGGAAATGTCCTTGATCATTTCCTCCCTGTGGCTGTCAATATAGCTCTCTATCTTTTCACGGTATTCCATATCTGTTCCTCCGATCTCTCTACTTCTGCAGAGCTTCCCGCTCCGCCTTCTCAGTGCATCATGGAAGCCAGTATCTGATTCACTGCCTTTCCGTCCGCCTTTCCCTTCACTCTGGGCATCAGCTCCTTCATAATCCGCCCCTTGTCCTTTCCGGAAGGCTCCTCGATCCCCAGCTCGGACAGCACCTGCAGAATCACTTCCCTGATCTGGTCCGGATTCATGTCCTCCGGAGCAAATTCCTGATAGACCTTCATCCGGAACTGCGCCTCACTGCGGATATCGTCCCTGTCGGCAGGAGCTGCTTCGTAGGTTTCCTTCAGCTGCTTGATCTCTTTTTTCACCACGGCGTTTTCTTCCTCTTCCGTCAGCGGCTCTCTCTTATCGATCTCTCCGTTCTTCAGTGCGGACAGCAGCATGGAGAGCGCGTCCTTGCGCTCCTTGTCCTTCGCCTTCATCGCTTCCACCATAGCGGCTCTTACCACATCGATCTTGCTCATGTTCTTCCATCCTTTCTGCCGGAGGAGGAAATCCTCCGGGCCCTTAATTCCTGCCGAATTCGCTCAGCACCAGACCGGGATTTCTCTCCAGAACCATTCCCACGCTCCAGCTGTTGATAAACAGCAGCAGGGGATTTCCCTTCAGGTCCCTGATCCGCTTCATGTCTGAAGTTCCCTGGATCCGCGCCACATCCACTTCGTCCTCGTTTTCCACCCAGCGGATATATTCATAGGGCAGCTTATCCAGCCTTACCTCTACATTGTACTCATTCTGAAGGCGGTACGTCAACACCTCAAACTGCAGCTCGCCCACAACGCCTACGATGATTTCCTCCATTCCCGCGTTGAACTCCTGGAAAATCTGGATGGCGCCCTCCTGGGCAATCTGGTTTACGCCCTTTAAAAACTGCTTTCTCTTCATGGTATCCATCTGACGGACTCTGGCAAAGTGCTCCGGAGCAAAGGTGGGAATCCCTTCAAATTCAAATTTCTCGCCGGAGCTGCAGAGGGTATCGCCGATGGAGAAGATGCCCGGATCGAACACTCCGATGATGTCCCCCGCATAGGCCTCCTCCACCATCTTTCTGTCCTGGGCCATCATCTGCTGAGGCTGAGACAGGCGGATTTTTTTCCCTCCCTGAACGTGATTGACCTCCATACCGGCCTCAAATTTACCGGATACGATGCGCATAAACGCGATCCTGTCCCTATGAGCCTTATTCATATTGGCCTGAATCTTGAACACAAAAGCGGAAAACTGCTCCTCAAAAGGATCCACCGTCCGGGAAATGGCCTTTCTCGCCAGCGGAGAGGTGGTCATGTTCAGGAAGTGCTCCAGGAAGGTCTCCACGCCGAAGTTTGTCAGAGCAGAACCGAAAAACACGGGAGACAGCTGTCCTGCGCTCACCCGCTCCTGATCAAATTCATCGCTGGCTCCGTCCAGCAGCTCAATATCCTCCAGCAGCTGCTGATGGTAGATCGGGCCGATCACCGATTCCACATCCGTGCCCTCCGCGTCAAACTCCTGAGACGCCACCTCCTTCTGGCCTCCCATGGCGGCGGTAAAGGTGGTCACCTTCTTCGTAAAGCGGTCGTAAACTCCCTTAAAGTTCTTTCCGCAGCCGATGGGCCAGTTGATCGGGCAGGTGCGGATTCCCAGCACGCTTTCGATCTCGCTCATCAGCTCAAAGGGGTCTCTGGCCTCCCGGTCCATTTTGTTGATAAAGGTAAAGATCGGGATTCCTCTCATCACACACACTTTAAACAGCTTGATGGTCTGGGCCTCCACGCCCTTGGAACCGTCGATCACCATGACGGCAGAGTCCGCCGCTATCAGGGTGCGGTAAGTATCCTCCGAGAAGTCCTGGTGTCCCGGAGTGTCCAGAATGTTGATGCAGTAGCCGTCATAGCTGAACTGCAGCACCGATGAGGTCACGGAAATTCCTCTCTCTTTTTCAATTTCCATCCAGTCGGATACGGCATGCTTGGTTGCCTTTCTGCCCTTTACCGTACCTGCCAGATTGATCGCCCCTCCGTAGAGCAGGAATTTTTCCGTAAGCGTGGTTTTACCTGCGTCCGGGTGGGAAATAATCGCAAATGTCCTTCTTCTCTTGATTTCTTCAGCTATATTTGCCAAGATCCATCCTCCATATCTATCGCTTTTCTTATGGTATTTATTTTTTCCGTTTCACCGGAAAATCTGCCTAAAAATAGGCGTTTTTTCAAACGCCTACTCCATTCTATTATGAAAATGCGGGAAAGTCAACCGGAGCTGTCCTCCCGATCCTTCATTTCTCCTCCGTTTTCAGAGCCTTTCCGATCTCATCCAGCAGCCGGTGGGCCACCTGATCCTTGGTCATGCAGGGAAGCTCCGTTTCTCCGCTCTCTGTGATCAGGGTCACCACATTGGTGTCCACGCCGAAGCCAGCGCCTTCCACCTTCAGGTTGTTCGCCACGATCATATCGATATGCTTCCTTTTCAGCTTCGCCCTGGAGTTTTCCAGCATATGCTCCGTCTCCATGGAGAACCCGCAGAGAAACTGGCCCTCTCTCCGGTGCTCCCCCAGCCAAGCCAGGATGTCATCGGTCCTCTCCAAGCGGATGGCCATATCTCCGTCCTTTTTCTTTATTTTCTCAGACGCCGTCTCCGCCGGACGGTAATCTGCCACGGCCGCAGCCTTTATGATCACATCCTGTTCCCCTGCAGCCTCCCGCACTGCCCGAAACATCTCTCCGGCGCTCTTCACCCGCACGGTTTTCACAAACCTGGGCGGAGCCACCTCCATATGGGCCGCCACCAGAGTCACCTCAGCTCCCCTCAGAGCTGCGGCTTTGGCCACGGCGCAGCCCATTTTCCCTGTGGAATGGTTGGTAATATAGCGCACCGGATCGATGGCCTCCATCGTCGCTCCGGCGGTTACCAGGATCTTTTTCCCCTTCAGGTCTTTTTCAAAGGCCGCCGCTTTCACAATATGGTCAAACAGTTCCTCCGGCTCCGGCATTTTTCCGGCTCCCGTATCTCCGCAGGCCAGGTAGCCTTCCGCAGGCTGAATCACTTCCATGCCGTATTTCCTGCAGATATCCAGATTGTCCTGGAGAATGGGGTTCTGAAACATTCTGGTGTTCATGGCCGGCGCAATGATCTTCGGGCACTGGCAGGCCAGAAAGGTGGTGGTGAGCATGTCGTCCGCCAGACCGTGAGCCGCTTTGGCGATCACATTGGCAGATGCCGGCGCAATGAGAAAGACGGATGCACGTTTTGCCAGGGAAACATGCTCCACGCTGAACTGAAAATTCCGGTCGAAAGTATCCACCATGCACTTATTTCCCGTCAGACTTTCAAAGGTAATGGGATTGATGAAATTTGTGGCGTTTTCCGTCATGATCACTTCCACATCCGCTCCCTGCTTTTTCAGCATGCTGGCCAAACCGGCAATTTTATATGCGGCAATGCTGCCCGTAACGCCTAAAACCACTGTTTTTCCTTCTAACATAAGTGCCTCCCATTGAGTTTTTTTCTCGGTTATGGTATAAAAATTATGAAAATAAGTATAGCATGATTTTCTGTCATTTGAAAGGAGTTCCCGTATGATTTTAGCCATAGATATGGGCAATACCAACATTGTGATCGGCGGCATTGACAGTGAGCGGATCTATTTTGAGGAGCGAGTCACCACCGACCGGAACAAGACCAATCTGGAATATGCCATCGCCATGAAAAACATTCTGGAGATCCACGGAATCGAACCCTCCTCCATTGAGGGATCCATCATTTCCTCCGTAGTTCCTCCCCTGAACAACACCCTGATCACCGCAGTAAAGAAGATCACGGGAAAGGTTCCCATGCTGGTGGGCTCCGGCATGAAGACCGGCCTGAACATCATCATGGACAACCCGAAGACTACGGGAAGCGACATGATCGTTGACTCCGTGGCCGCCCTGCGGGAATATCCCGCTCCCCTGATCATCATCGATATGGGCACGGCCACTACCATGTCGGTAATCGATCCTGCCGGAAATTATATCGGCGGCGTGATCCTTCCC
>CALWEP010000230.1 GCA_944377325.1 uncultured Lachnospiraceae bacterium | reverse complement strand
TTCATGCTCTCCTCCTTCCGCCGTGAACCAGCCGGTTGCACCCGTTAATGACGCTTCGGAGCACAGCCGGAACCAGCTTTCCGTAAAACCACACGGAGAGGACCAGCAGCAGGAGGCCGATACCGATCAGCAGAAGGCCAACGCCCACCGTCATACCGCCGCCCAGAAAATCAGCTAACATATAGACCGCTCCGCCTGCCATGGCGGCAATCCCTGCCAGCAGGCAGCCTATCGCTCCCAGGGCTGCGCAGAAAAAAACTGCAAATACTGCGATGACGATGCCCGCCGCCAGGCTGAGCACCCCGCTTCCCACTCCGAACACCACAGGAGCCGCCACAATGATCAGCAGCGCCCAGAGGACCAGTTTCAGCACTCTGTCTTCCCCTCCCTTCTCCCGTTTGTCCGATCCGGGTTTTCTCCCCCTCTTCGGACCGTCTGCCTGCTCCGTCTTTCTTTCTTCCCGTTCCTCGGGAAGCTCCAGCCTTCTCTGTACCTGGTACCGGGGATCCCGGAACCGCTCATCCCCGTAGCCGGCTTCCGTAAACTCTCCCCCGTTTTCCGCCGTACCGTTCACGCCTGCCCGTATGAGAGCGGCAATTCTCTCCGGACTGCCGAATTCCTTCAGCACTTCTTCCTCCTGTTCCGGGCCGGCTTCATCCAGATAATCGCTGTAATAGGCAAGGGCGTCTGACCGTTCTTCTTCCCCGATATCCTGGAGCAGGTATTCCAGTTCTTTCATAAACGCATCTCTGCTCATCAGACCGCCACCTCCAAAATTCCTGTGATCCTTTTTGAATAAACCATCCATTCTCCCTGGTACAGGTTCAGCTGAACCCGTCCCTTTTCCGTGATCTTATAGTATCTCCTGTTTCTGCCGTCTATCGCCTTGTCATATACTTCCAGGCATTCTTCCTTCTGAAGACGCCGGAGCACGGGATAGAGGGTGGATTCTGAAATATCGATCGCCTCTCTGATATCCTGAGTAATCCGGTACCCGTAAGTTCCGTCACGCTCCCTGGACACCACCGCCAGTACGATGGCATCCAGCAGAGCGGCGCCTGTGTTAAATACCATAATCGGCCACCTCCCGCTGATCCATGTTGTGTAAAATCTTATATTATTTTGTGTTTTATATTATATGCTGTATAATATGTTTATATATTATATATCATATAATATTATATCTGTCAATCTCCTATCTCCGTAAAGTTCCGCTTCAGAGTGCAGAAAGGCGCCCCGGCGGCAGAACCGCCGGAAGCGCCTTTTCTGAGCTATATAACTACAGGAAATACTTCACTCCGCTCTCGAAGATCTTCATATCCTGTTCTCCGTAAATATTCATGGCTACCGCCTCGCCCCGCCGCTCGGAATGAGCCATCTTTCCGAGGATCCGGCCGTCCGGGCTGGTGATTCCCTCAACAGCCATATAAGAACCGTTGGGATTCCAGTACTCGTCCATGGTGGGATTTCCCTTGTCATCCACATACTGGGTAGCCACCTGTCCGTTGGCAAACAGCTTCTCCAGCCATTCTCCGCCGGCTACGAACCGTCCTTCTCCGTGGGATGCGGGATTGCAGTACACCCCGCCCAGCTCTGCCCCTGCCAGCCAGGGGGATTTGTCGGATACCACCTTGGTGTAAACCATCTTGGAAATATGACGGCCGATGGAATTCATGGTCAGGGTCGGGCTGTCCGGCCTCTGCTCCGTGATCGCTCCCTCCGGCACCAGTCCCAGCTTGATCAGTGCCTGGAAGCCGTTGCAGATGCCCAGCATCAGTCCGTCTCTTTCATTCAGCAGCTTTTCGATCTCTTCTCTGATCACCTGATTGCGGAATACGGTGGCGAAGAATTTGGCCGATCCCTCCGGCTCATCTCCTGCGGAGAAGCCGCCGGGGAACGTGACGATCTGTGCCTTCGCGATCTCATTTCTGTATACCTGAACGGACTGGCGGATATGCTCTGCCGTCAGGTTTCTGAACACCTTCGTCACCACCTTCGCGCCGGCACGCTCAAAGGCCTTTGTGCTGTCATATTCGCAGTTAGTGCCCGGGAATACGGGGATAAATACGGAAGGCTGTCCCAGCTTATGACCGCATACCGCTGCGCAGCCGCCCTCATACAGGCCGTTCTTCACCGGCTCCTGCTTTACTCCGGAACGGGTGGGGAATACTTTTTCCAGGGTTTCCGTCCACGCCTTCAGGGCCTCATCCATGGAAATGGTCACATTTCCGTACTCGAAGCAACCTCTGTCCGTCACCTCGCCGATAACCGTGTAGGAAATGGACAGCTCCCCGACTTTGCCGTCCGGCACTTCGCAGAGAATATTTCCCCAGCCGGGAGCAAAGAAATCTCTGGGATCCACATTGTGCTCCACCTTTACGCCCAGCTTGTTTCCGAAGGCCATCTTGCTCATGGCCTCCGCCATGCCCCGGCCTTCCACCGCATAGGCGGAAATAATCCGTCCGGCCTGAATGTCTGCCCGCAGCTTTCCGTAGCCCTCCATGATCTGATCATACCTGGGAAGGTCATAGCCGTCCTTTTCGATGGAGAACAGCACCAGCTTGCTGCCCGGTCTCTTTAATTCGGGAGTGATGATGTCTCCGCTCTTTGCCACATCCACCGCAAAGGATACCAGGGTGGGAGGCACATTGATCTCTCCGTGATGCTCGTCGTTGAAGGTTCCGGACATGCTGTCCTTTCCGCCGATGGACGGCAGGCCGAAGCCCATCTGAGCCGCATAGGCGCCCAGCAGCGCGGCAAAAGGCTGGCTCCACCGGGCGGGATCCTCGCTCATTCTCCGGAAATATTCCTGGAAAGTGAAGCGGATTTTGGAATAATCCCCTCCGGCAGCCACAATCTTGGCAATGGATGCTACCACCGCATAAACCGCTCCGTGATAAGGGCTCCAGTCAGACAGGTAGGGATCAAACCCGTAGCTCATCATCGTCACCGTATCTGTACGGCCTTCCGTTACGGGAAGCTTGGCCACCATGGCCTGCGTTTCCGTCAGCTGATATTTTCCGCCGTAAGGCATGAACACGCTTCCGGCGCCGATGGAGCCGTCAAACATTTCCACCAGCCCCTTCTGGGAGCACACGTTCAGGGAGCCTAAGAGCTTTAACCAGGTCTCCTTCACATCTCCCACGTCCTTCCGGTCAAAGGGTCTTCCCTCCCGTCCGGGAACCTCCAGGGTCACATCCGCCTCCTGATGAGCGCCGTTGGTATCCAGGACAGCCCGGCTGATATCCACGATGGTCTTTCCTCTCCAGTTCATTACCAGTCTGGGTTCCTTCGTCACCTCCGCTACGGTCACCGCTTCCAGATTTTCCTCATCGGCATAGGCCAGGAACCGATCCACATCTTTCGGGTCCACAACCACAGCCATACGCTCCTGAGACTCGGAAATGGCGATCTCCGTGCCGTCCAGACCGGCATATTTCTTCGGAACCTTATCCAGATCAATGATCAGGCCGGCAGCCAGCTCGCCGATGGCCACGGATACGCCGCCGGCGCCGAAATCGTTGCACTTCTTTATGATGCGGCTCACCTCCGGACGGCGGAACATTCTCTGGATCTTCCGCTCCGTAGGAGCATTTCCCTTCTGTACCTCAGCGCCGCAGACCTTAATGGATTCTTCCGTGTGAACCTTGGAGGATCCGGTGGCTCCGCCGATGCCGTCTCTTCCGGTCCGTCCTCCCAAAAGGATGATCACATCCCCCGGATCGGAGGTCTCCCGGATCACATTCTTTCTGGGGGCTGCTCCCATCACCGCGCCGATCTCCATTCTCTTGGCCGCATAGCCGGGATGATAGATCTCCTTTACGTATCCCGTAGCCAGGCCGATCTGGTTGCCGTAGGAGCTGTAGCCGTGAGCCGCTCCCGTCACCAGTTTCTTCTGCGGCAGCTTGCCTTTCAGGGTCTCTGACAGAGGTCTGGTGGGATCTGCCGCTCCCGTCACTCTCATGGCCTGATATACATAGGTGCGGCCGGACAGGGGATCACGGATGGCTCCGCCCAGACAGGTGGCCGCTCCTCCGAAAGGCTCGATCTCCGTAGGATGGTTGTGGGTCTCGTTTTTAAAATTGATCAGCCACTCCTCCGTCACTCCGTCGATCTCCACGGGAACCACGATGCTGCAGGCGTTGATCTCCTCGGAAACCTCCATATCCTCCAGCTTTCCTTCCGCGCGCAGCTTTTTCATGGCCATCAGGGCCAGGTCCATCAGGCACACGTACTTGTCTTTTCTGTCTTTGTAGATTTCCGCCCGGTCGGACAGATACTGCTGATAGGTCTGTTCGATCGGCTCCCTGTAATCGCCGTCGGTAAAGGACACATTTTTCAGCTCTGTGGAGAAGGTGGTATGGCGGCAGTGATCGGACCAGTAGGTATCCAGCACCCGGATCTCCGTTACGGACGGATCCCGATCCTCTTCTTTCTTATAATAGTTCTGAATATGAAGGAAGTCCTTGAAGGTCATGGCCAGATTAAAGGAGTCATACAGTTCTTTCAGGTCTCCCTCTTCCAGGCTGCGGAAGCCGTCCAGAATCTTCACGTCCTCCGGCACCTCAAACTCTGTCACCAGAGTCTCCGGAATCTCCTCGGAAGCCTCTCCGGAATCCACCGGGTTGATGCAGAAGCTCTTCACCGCAGCCAGCTGCTCTTCCGTCAGTCCGCCGGAAATCACATAGGTAGCGGCAGTGCGGATCACCGGTTCCTCATCTTCCTTTAACAGCTTCACGCACTGTACGGCGGAATCTGCCCGCTGGTCAAACTGACCCGGCAGGTATTCCACAGAAAATACCCGATCGTCGTCCTTTCTTGGAAAAACCCCCTCATAGCAGTCATCCACCGGCGGTTCGGAAAAAATCGTGCCGAGAGACGCCCGGTACACGTCCTCCGACAGATTTTCCAGGTCATAACGGATCAGCACCCGCACGCCGGTGACGGAGCTGATGCCCAGATAGTTCTCGATCTCTTCCCTGAGTTCCTTTGCTTTTACGGCAAACTCCGGCTTTTTTTCCACATAGATCCGCTTTACGCTCATATGATTCCTCCTGTTTTCCATCCGCCCAGACCTCCGGACGGTTCCATATCTCTGCTGTATCCGCTGCAAAAAGGGCAGCTGATGTCATTTTCATCATCTGCCCATATCATAACACAGTCTATGTAAATTAGTAAAATTAATTTATCTTATTACACAAATTAGCTCACTTAATAAGATGGCTGATGTCATTTGCCTGAATCAGGTGAAAATGGCCGGTCTCCCTGTCATATTCCAGGGTGGATATGCTCACGTTTTTTACAATCACTTCTCTGTGGGAGCCCATCTCATTTCTCAGCATATAAGAAACGGCATAGGCAAGCGCCGCTCCGTGAGACACGACGGCCACGTCCCCCTTCGCCTCCCGGACGATCTGCTCAACGGCAGCTCCCACCCGCTCATAAATGCAGGCTCTGGACTCTCCTCCCGGCGGCGTCACCTCTGCCGGAGTCCTGACCCATCTGGCGTACCGCTCCGGATCTTTCTCTTCAATCTCTTTCCAGGTCATTCCTTCCCAGTCTCCGAACTCCACCTCCCGCAGACCGGAAAGAGCCGTCACCTCCACTCCCTGGCTGACGGCAATGGCCTGAGCCGTCTCCAGCGCCCGCTTCTGGGGACTGGAATAAATGTGGGTCACCGGCCGGTTTTTCATGCCTTCCGCCAGATACCGGGCCTGCTGTCTTCCCGTCTCATTCAGAGGGATGTCATGGCACCCCTGAATCTTTCCTGCCACATTCCAGTCTGTCTGGCCGTGGCGTATGAGATACAGTTTCATGCTCTATTCCTCCAGGGGATCATTTTCCCCTTCATCCGGATTCATCTTCATGGCTGTCCCCACGTTTACCGCATCCAGGGTGATCTTCATAATATCTCTGATCTCGTCGGCAGTCATCTTCATTTTTTCCGCCAACTCATCCACGGTAGCCTCCCTGCCCAGCTCACCGGCCATCACTCTGGACACTTCCTGCAGCACATTCACTCTAGCGGTTATATTTTCCTCGATCTCCGCCTCCCGGCTCTGCTCCTCCAGAGCCGCCCCGATGGCCTCTCGCGCCCGTTTCTGCAGAAGCTCCTGAAAGCTTCCCTGCGTCTTTTCATACTCCCGCGCCAGGGCGGTCAGGGCCATATTGGCCTCCTGTACCAGATCATTCATCACCAGGCCCCGGTCTGCATATTCCTTTGCATATTCCAGCACCTTTTTTAAATTTCCCTCTATCAGCCGTTCCCTGACGGAGACGTCTCCCTCCGCCAGACGCTCCAGAAGCAGACGTTCTTCTTCCGCCTCCAGCTCCTTCACTGCTTCCAGCTCTTCCAAATACATCTGATAAAAATCGTCATGCATGACTGTTCACTCCTTTGCTGTAACCAGTATAGCGGGTAGGCCGGCAATTTTCAAGTAAAAGGAGAACCGTCAAGGATTTTTTC
>CALWEP010000229.1 GCA_944377325.1 uncultured Lachnospiraceae bacterium | reverse complement strand
TGGATCCCATGGCTTTTGCAGAACTCCACCACCTCTCCGGCTCCTTTTCTTTCCACCGCCAAAGTCATATGGCGGCACAGCTCCTTATGGCGGAAGCTCTCATAAAGCTCCTTCATGATTTCCGCATCCGGCTCAATGCAGCATTCCTCCCGCTGCATTCCCCGATACCGGGGATTGATAAACGGTCCCTCCAAATGAACCCCCATTATCTGAGCTCCCGGATAATCCGCCTCCCATGCCTCGTCCGCAGCGGCAATGCACCTCTTAATTTCCGGGATCGTATCCGCCCCGGCAGTAGCCAGGTAGGACGTAACTCCCGCATAAGGCAGAGTACGGCTCATTTCCCTGATAGCCGAAGCCGTTTTTTCAAACCAGAAGGAACCGGTAGCCCAGCCGTGAATATGAATGTCAATAAATCCCGGGAAAACCACCATGTCGGAAAAATCCTCACAGGGCCCGTCCCAGTGATCCGTGATCCCGGAAATCACTCCGTTCTTCAGTTCCAGATATCCGTCCAGCTCTCCGTGTTCCAGTATAATATGCTTTGAACGAAGAATCATTTCCACACCCGCCTTATCCTCTGTTTACTGCAGATACCAATAATCCCTATTGGCTTCCATCAGATCATCCAGCACAGCCTTGGCCTTGGACGGGTCCACCACCGTCCGGTTCAGGGTAAGCGCCTGCAGAGCTTTGGTATAGTTCTTCTCCATAAACGCCTCCACCGTCAGCAGCTCATAGGCATACTGCCCCTGCATCAGGCCTTTGTAAAACGGTCCGATGGGCCCGAACGGGTATCCCTTGGCTCCGTCCTTTCCGATGGTTCCCGCCACTTCTACAATGGCGTCCGCCTCAAAATTGTCTATAATCCCGTCGTTTCTCACCAGCACGATAAACTCATTGTTCAGGTCATAGGCAATGGATTCCGCAACCTCTACCATGAGATTTCCGAACACACTGTTCACCAGCATATCCTCCCGATCCATGGTTTCTTTTCCCGCTGCTCCGGCGCAGGCCTCAAATACCTCCTTCTCCCTGGTATCCCTGGACTCATCCGCCCTGGTATAGGCAGGGTCGCTCTCCGCCGCAATCTCCTCCGGAAACATATAATACTGGAGGTAGGTGGTGGGAACGTACTCATCGAAGAATTTCATGTATTTATTCACCCGCACATAGGTATCCAGCCAGGATTTGGCTCTCTGCTCTGCGTTGAAGGGCCGGAAGTCATGATCTCTCAAGTAGGTTCTCAGCCGGTCAAAATAGTCTCTGCCCTCCGTATCCTTCAGGGCGGTAAACCATCCGAAGTGGTTCAGACCGAAATACCGGGCTCTCAGAATTTCCTGGGGCACATCCAAAATTTTCGCAAAGCTCTTCATCAGAGAATAGGGCTGGTCACACAGATTCAGGATCCTCTTGTCTTCAGGAAACATCTTGTCCAAACCCAGAGCCACAATCGCCGCCGGATTGGTATAGTTTAAAATCCAGGTGTCCTTGGAGTAGGATCTCACCTTTTCCACCATATGCTTCATGGCCCCCAGGGAACGCATGCCGTAGGCAAAGCCTCCCGGTCCGCAGGTTTCCTGTCCTACCAGGCCGTAGCGCAGAGGGATTTTCTCGTCCAGGGAGCGCATGGCCGTTTTTCCCACCCTCATCTGGCAGAAAACGAAATCCGTTTGGCAATAGGCTTCGTCCTCATCCGTGGTGAACACCACCTCGCATTCCGGATAAAAGCATTTCAGCACCAGGCGGTCATAGTCCTCCATCAGTTCCATCCGTTCCCGGTCAATATCATAAAAAATGATTTTGGAGAGAGGAAATCTTTCCTTATAATTAACCAGCGTTCCCACCAGAGCCGGGACCCTGGCGCTGCCGGCTCCCGCTATGGTGATCACATGAGGCGTTCTTCCCAAATCTGTCATTGTCCTTCTCCTTCCACGCAGGATTCTTTTTTCAGCTGTTTGGCCTTCGCTTCGGCCTTTTCAGCCATATTCCCGGCAATCTGTCCGCACATTCCCGTGTAGCTTGCCGGATCGATCAGCTCCCTCAGCTCTTCCGGAGAAAACATGGAGGAAATGGTGGGATCCTCCAGAAGAACCGTATAATAATCCTTGCCCTCCAGCTCCGTTTTCATCGCTTTGTCATAGAGAAGCTCATGGGCCTTATCCTTTCCCAGCTTCTCCGCCACCCGCATCATCACATACTCGCTGTTGTCCAGTCCCCGGTTGATGCCTGCATTCCGGCGCAGCCGCTCCCGGTTCACATGAAGGGTTCTGGTCAGTTCTTCCCCTCGTATCAGTACTTCACAGGTCAGCTCCAGCGCCTCCTCGATCAGCCCGTCAAACAGCATATAAGAGCTGCTGTCTCCCTCAAACATCCGCACGGCGGAATACAGGCCCGTAGCCGGAAGGCTATAAAGCTTCTGAGAATTGGCGATAATACCCTTGGCCAGCTTGGGATTGATCTTCTGAGGCATGGTGGAGCTTCCGATGGTACCGGGAGTGAAGGATTCGCTTACCTCGCCGAATTCCTCAATGCCCGTATAGTACACCTCTTCCGCCATTTTATGAAGGGTGTTGCACAGCAGGCACAGATTCATCATATATTCCACCTTCATCTGGCTCATGTTGCGGCTGGGCACATCCATGGAACCCATTCCAAGGCGTGCGGCAACCCGCTCCTGCACCCGCATTCCGGTCTCTCCCGTGGCGTTGAAGCCGCCCACGGCTCCTCCCATCATAACCACAAATACCCGCTTTTCGCATTCTTCCAGACGCTGAGCAGTCTGAAGAAGTTCGCTGATCCATACGGAAACTTTGTAGCCGTAGGTAATGGGAATGGCATGCTTTCCATGGGTTCTTCCGGCCATCACCGCATCCGCATTTTCTTTTGCAAGCCGGGCAAGATTGGAAAGAATATCCCCCAGAAAGCCCTTGATAATCCGATGGATCTTCATGGCCTGGCAGAGCTGGGAGGTCTGCTGAATATTCTGGGTGGTCACACCGTAATGCACATACCGCTTGCCCTCCCCCTCGCAGGCTTTTACCAGTACCTTTACAAAGGGGACAAAACCGTGTCCCACCTTCGCCTTGATCCGTTCCATCTCCTCCAGATCCAGATCCTCCAGCCGTACTGCGCTGATCTCTTCTGCCGCTTCCGCGGGGATATAGCCCTCTTCCGCCTGGGAACAGGCCAGAGCCTGCTCCACCTTCAGCCAGGTTTCCAGCTTCGTCTTCTCGCTCAGCAGCTCCTTAATCCCCCGGTCATTCAATTTGCTCTTCGAATCATATAAAGCCCGCATACTCTCTACCTCTTTTTATCAGCTTTTCTTTAACAGATCGTCAACCGCATGGCGGACAAATTCCACATGAGGTCCGAATACCACATGAATGTGATTCTGGGACGGGAAGAAGATGCCTGCGCAGCCGGAATCCTTCAGGCGGATCTGGTCTACCTTCTCCGGATCCTTCAGGTCGATTCTCAGTCTGGAAATACAATTCTCCACATTGACGATATTTTCTTTTCCGCCCAGTCCGTCCACAACAATCACCGCAATCTCCGGCCAGTTCTTTTCCTTCAGCAGGATGCTGGCAGACTCCTCCACTTCGAAGGATTCTCTTCCGGGCGTCTCCAATTTGAATTTTAATATAAACCACTTGAAAACAAAATAGAAAACTACAAAGTTTACAATTCCAAGAAGAATCAGATTGATCCAGTTGGTGTTCTCATACAGCAGTCCGAAAATTCCGAAGTCAAAAATAGTTCCGCGGATGTATCCGATGCAGATGTTCAGCAGCTGATAAGGAATTACGCCGATGCCGCACATTACGCAGTACAGGATGAACAGAGGCGGAGAAATAAACAGGAAGGAGAATTCCAGCGGCTCCGTAATGTTTCCTAAGAATGCGGTAAGACAGCAAGTAAGGATTACGCCCTTGGCGATCTTCCTGTTTTTCAGGAAAGAGGTATGGTACATGGCCAGGCCGATAGCCGGAACACGGAACAGGGTGGTGAGCATCTGAGCTCCGCCCAGATAGCTGGTTAGGGTAGGCATCAGCTGGCTCCAGTATTCACTGGTGGGTCCCAGGTTGAAAAGAACCTCATTGGTGGCATTCAGAATACCTACAAATTCCGTTCCGTTGATCATGTAGGTGCCGCCCGCTTCCGTAAAACGCACCAGAGACGCAAGCACATGGTGCAGGCCGAAGGGAATCAGCGCACGGTTTAACGCATAGTACACGCCGGAACCGATATAGGGAGTGGTAAAAATAAAGGAGATGCTGGTCAGGAAAGCGGTCAGACCGTTCCAGATCACCGGAACAACCAGTCCGATGGGAATCATGGTAGCAAAGGTGATGATCGGTATGGATTTCTTTCCGCCGAAGAAGGCAAATGCCAGAGGCAGCTCCAGGCGGTAGAATTTGTTCGCCACCTTTGCCGCCACCAGGCCGGAGATCAGTCCGCCCATGGCCTCGATCTTTAAGGTCTGAATTCCCAGAACCGTTCCCTGTCCGTACTGGGCAGCCACAGATGCATCCACCAGAGTTCCCGTCTCCTTCAGATACACGCTCATAACCACGTTCAGGGTCAGATATCCGACTACGGAAGCAAATACGGCAATTCCTTTTTCCTGCTTCGCCATGCCCTGAGCCACGCCCATGGCAAACAGAATGGGAATATTATTGAAAACGATGCTGGTGATGGTATTCAGGCTTGAAAAAATAAGCACCAGAATTTCATTTCCCAAAAACGGGAATTTTTCGATCATATAAGACTGGCCCATGGCACTGCAGATGCCCATGACCATACCGATGGGGGCAAGCAGTGCGATGGGAAGCAGCAGAGACCTTCCAAAGGTCTGGATGGAATCTTTCCAGCTTGTGTTGCTCTTCATACTATGTACCTTCCTTTTTTTAGTTTCAGCCGGATTCCGGCTGTTGTTCCTAAAGCGCTTTAGTAGGTTAAGCACATTATGACAGATTTAAACAGGTGCTTCAAGGCAAAGAATATCTACATTTTTCTTGCATTTAGTTGCCCTCAATTTTATACTGTAAGAAAAACAGAAAGGAGCCCGTTTTATGGGTTTAAGCTACAGCGATCTCAGCCTGCTGCGCTTCATCCAAAAGCGCCAGTATACGCCCCTGCCCAAGGTGGCCGCCCAGTTTCGGAAAAATGAAACGTCCATACGAAGAACCATTGACCAGATCAACCTCTATTCTCCCGTTCCCATGGTAGAGGTGCGCAGAAATTACTGCATCAGCCGAGTCAGCTACGAAGAATTCGTCCGTTTCATACAGACCATTTCCATGGAAGACTACGCCAGCTCCCGGGCCGAGCGGATTCGGGTTCTCATTGTCACCATTTTCTTCCAGGGATACGTCAATACCTCCCGTCTCTATGAAGGCTGGGGGCTGTCCCTGACCACAAAAAAGCAGGATACCGCCCATCTGCGCCGCTTTCTTCAGGATCACGGTCTGGAGCTGATTACCTTAAAGAGAAAAGGTCTGTCCATCCGGGGAGACGACCTTCAGCTGCGCTTTCTTGTAATCGATATTCTCCATCCCCTTCTGGAATTTACCGCCGAGGATCAGATTCAGGGACGCTATGCCAACACGCCCATTGAAAACCAGAGCTACGGTCTGGCAGCTCCCTCTCTTCTCAAGGTCTGCCCGGAAGCTGTAAAACTGCTGAACCGCTTCCTCACGGAATATCATCTGTCCCTCAACTATCCGTCGAAAAAATTCCTGCTGCTGTTTGTCTGCTTCCTGCTGATACGCCCGGTCACAAAGGAGACTCCCCTTTCCTACCGGCTTCCCCTTGCGCCGTTCCATATGCACTTTTTTGATGACAGCCTTTCCGACCGGCTGTGGAGCGTGGCGGTCAGTATGATGAATTTTTCCAGAAATCCGGATTTTCCCATGGACCGCCTTCTCTGGCAGACGACCGAACGGTTTGCGGAGGATGTTGTGGCCGGTCTGGAGACTCCCTTTCCCGTCAGGGAGGAGTTTCTCCGGGAGCTGTATGACTATTTCTACCGGGAAATCACCCTGGATCATTTCCACTGCACGTTTGTAGACAAAACCGTGGAAAATACCAGGGAAAAGTTCCCCTTCCTGTACAGCCTCATCCAGCGGTATCTGGTCTACTTCAACGCCGCTTTTCATTTTCGGATTATGGATGAGCATATCTGCACTCTTACCCTGCTGGTACAGAAGCATATCCTCCGCAATCAGCTGGTCAGCCAGTCGCCGAAAAAGATCGTAATCATGACGAGCATCAATTTTGAGCGGATCAGTTTCTTCTTGGAGCAGCTCCGGGACCGGGTCTCCATCCGGTGGATGGGCACTTTCAACATCAATGAGCTGCACATGCTGGACCAGATCGACTATGACTACATCCTCTGCTTTTCCGCCAGGATTCTCAATATTCTGAATGATGCCGGACTGCCGGTAATCCGCATGAGCTTCTTCGTCACGGACCAGGATATTTCCGTCCTGCTCCGCCACGGCTTTCCTCTGCTCCGCCACCGTTTCCCCGCCACCTCCTTCGCCTTGGAAGTAGCCGGCCGAACGGAATCGGAGCTGGTGGACTACTTAAAGCAGAAGTACGGAGACTATTTTGTCTGATTTCCGCACCGTCTGAAAAGGCTGTGCTGAAACACCGCACTTTTTCTTTTGATTGTTAACTCCTTAATATATTTTAAGTTGACAATTAAAATACCGTATTTTATACTGTTTCTGTTTAATAAATCAGAAACAGGAGGAACCTCATGAACGCAGAAAAGACAAAAACTATGATCCTCTGCTCTCTGTTCGCAGCCCTCATTGCAGCGGGCGCCTTCATCCGTATCCCCATTCCTGTGGTCCCCTTCACACTGCAGTTCCTGTTCACCATGCTGGCAGGGCTGCTCCTTGGCGGAAAAGCCGGCTTTGCCTCCGTATGCCTTTACATGACCATAGGACTTATGGGACTGCCTGTGTTTGCGGAAGGCGGAGGGCTGACCTACGTGCTGAAGCCCAGCTTCGGATACATTATCGGCTTTGCGGCGGGAGCCTACGTCACGGGGACACTGGCCAATCAGGTGCCCCGCCCCGGATATCCCCGTCTTCTGGCTGCAAATTTCATCGGCCTGGGCATCGTCTATCTGTTCGGTATGGTCTATTACTACTTTATCAGCAGCCTTTATCTCCATAACCCCATCGGCCTGTGGCCTCTGTTTCTCTACTGCTTTCTGCTGGCTGTTCCCGGAGACATTGCCCTCTGTATCCTGGGAGCGGTTCTGGGAAAGAGACTGATTCCAATCAAGAATAGGATGTGAATGAAATGAATGATCTTAATTTGTATGACCTTGCGGAAAAAGTAATCGGCGGCGGAGAAATCAGCCGCAGGGAGGCTCTTTTTCTGTATGATCAGCCGCTGGAGGAGCTGTGCCGGTGCGCCGACCGTATTCGCCGCAGTTTCTGCTCCAACCGCTTCGACATCTGCACCATTATCAATGCGAAAAGCGGCCGCTGTTCGGAAAACTGCCGCTTCTGCGCCCAGTCCTCCCATAATCATACGGGGGCAGCCTCATACCCTCTCCTGTCCGGAGAGGAGATTCTGGCCCAGGCCAAACGGGACCGGGAACAGGGTATCCTGCGTTTTTCCATTGTCACCTCCGGAAAAAGACTGTCTGACAGGGAAGTGGATCTTCTCTGCCCTGTCATCCGAACGATACGGGAGGAAGTGGGAATCTCCGTCTGTGTTTCTCTGGGTCTCCTTCATGAATCCCAGTTTGCCAAGCTGAAAAATGCCGGAGTATCCCGGGTCCACAACAATCTGGAAACCTCCGGCAGATATTTCCCCCGCATCTGCACCACCCATACCTTCGAGGAAAAGGTTCAGGCAATCCGGGCTGCCATGAGGGCGGGGCTTTCCGTCTGCAGCGGGGGCATCATGGGCCTCGGCGAAACGCCGGAGGACCGCGTGGATATGGCTCTGACCCTGCGAAGCCTGAATATTGAAAGCGTTCCCGTCAATATGCTCAATCCCATTCCCGGCACCCCGCTGGAATCCAGCGCCCTTCTTACGGAAAACGATATGCGCAGAATCGTGGCGGTATACCGTTTCATTCTTCCCCGGGCTTCCATCCGTCTGGCAGGCGGCCGCGGCCTTCTAAAAGACAAGGGCCGCAGCTGCTTCCTGTCGGGAGCAAACGCGGCTATTTCGGGAGAGATGCTTACCACTGCCGGCATCACCGCCGGTTCGGATATGGAAATGTTAAAAGAATTAGGATATGAGGCAGGTCTGTGCAATGAGTAAAAATCTGTTTGTCACCGGTACCGGCACCGATGTGGGAAAGACCTATGTTGCCGGATTGATTTTAAAAAAATTTCAGGAAAACAAAAAAAATGCCGCCTATTTTAAGGCAGCCATGAGCGGAAACAGCCGGCGCCCGGACGGCAATCTGATTCCGGGAGACGGGGTTTTTGTAAAGCATATGTCCTCCATTTCCCAGCCCTTGGAGGAAATGTGTCCGTACATTTACGAAACGGCCGTTTCCCCTCATCTGGCCGCCCGTCTGGAAGGAAATCCGGTGGATCTGGAACGGGTTCTTCAGTGCTTTTACCAGGTCTGCAGCCGCTACGAATATGTTACCGCCGAAGGCTCCGGAGGGATCCTGTGCCCTCTTCGCTGCGGCGAAAAAAACATATGGCTGGAAGATTTCATACGGGCCGGAAACCTGAAATGCCTGATCGTGGCAGATGGGGGCCTGGGAACCATCAACGCAGTCTCTCTGACGGCGGAATATATGAAATCCCGCGGACTGGCCGCCTCAGGGATCATCTTCAACCGTTTTGAACCGGGAAATCCCCTCCACGAAGACAATCTTGTCATGTGCGAAACCGTCACCGGGCTGAAGGTTTTAGCCTGCGTAAAGAAGGGCGATAAAGACCTGGATCTCTCGTTTCAGGCTCTGGAAGCCCTCTATTGTTAAAAAGGAGAACATCTATGATCTGGTATCCGTACGAACAAATGAAAACCATGAAAGCGCCCTACTCAGTGGTGGACGCAGAAGGTGTCTTTCTGTATACAAAAGACCGGAAACTGATCGATTCCGTCTCTTCCTGGTGGAGCGTAATCCACGGCTATAAGCACCCTGTGATCAACCGGGCAATAGAGGAACAGCTGCACAGATTCGCCCACGTCATGCTGGGCGGTCTGACCCATGAGCCGGTACAGGCTCTTTCCGACAAGCTGCAGAGCTGGCTTCCCGGCGATCTGGACTGCTGCTTTTTCTCCGACTCCGGCAGCGTAGCCGTGGAGGTCGCCCTTAAAATGGCTCTCCAATACTATATAAACAGGGGCGAAACCGGCCGCACCAAAATTCTCGCTCTGGAACACGCTTATCACGGCGACACGTTCAAAACCATGGAAGCAGGCGATGACGAAGACTACCATTTCGTACTGAAGGCATACGGAAAGAGCCCCCATGTGATTCATATTCCCACCAGCATTCCGGCACTGGAGGAGGCGTTTTCCCGGTATCACGGAGAGCTGAACTGCTTCCTGGCCGAGCCACTTCTTCAGGGTGCAGGAGGAATGCGGATGTATGACCTTTCTTTTCTGAAGCGTGCCAAAGAGCTCTGCAGCCGGTACGGAGTTCTCCTGATCTTTGACGAGGTGGCCACCGGCTTCGGCAGAACGGGAAACCGTTTCGTGGCCGACCTGGTGCTTCCTGATATTCTGGTCCTGGGAAAGGCGCTCACCGGCGGGTATATCGGTCACGCCGTCACCGTGGCAAGCCGGCGGGTATACGAAGGCTTCTACGATGACAACCCCTCTCATGCCCTCATGCACGGCCCCACCTTTATGGGAAACGCCCTTGCCTGCAGCGCAGCTCTGGCATCCATTCAGCTGTTTGAAAGTCAGAACTATATGTCCAAGATCCGAAAAATCGAGGAAATCACCCGGCGGGAAATGAAGGGCTTTTCTCACCCCTTCGTAAAAGAAATACGGATCATGGGCGCCTGCATCTGCATTGAAGTCCATGATCCGTCCCATATCCGCGGTTACCAGGAATTTGCTTACGAAAGGGGGGTATTCAGCCGGCCCTTTCTGAACTATCTTTACGCCATGGTTCCCTATGTGATCGGAGAGGAAGAACTGGTAAAGGTTCTCCGCACTATGAAGGAATGGTTTGCAGCCCTTCCCGCTTAAGCTTCCTTTCTTATTTCAGCTTCAGCTTGTAATCCCGCTCCACTTCCCTCTTCATATCTCTCTTTGCCGTGTCCTGGCGCTTGTCATAGAGCTTTTTGCCCCGCGCCAGGCCCACCTCCACCTTTACCAGGCTTCCCTTAAAGTACACCTGGAGAGGAACCAGAGTAAGCCCTTTTTCCGCCAGCTTGGAATCCAGGCGGCGGATCTCCGTTCTGTGCATGAGCAGGCGGCGCACCCGCAGAGGATCCTTGTTGAAAATATTTCCCTTTTCATAGGGGCTGATGTGCATCCCATAGATGTACACCTGCCCTTTTTCAATGCGGATAAAGGACTCCTTGATGCTGCATTTTCCCATTCGCACGGACTTTACCTCCGTTCCGAACAGCTCGATTCCCGCTTCATACTTATCTTCAATAAAATAGTCATGGTAGGCCTTTTTATTGTTTGCCACCAGCTTAAACGCTTCTTTTCCCATTTCTCATTCCTCCTGTTTTGCCGGGTTTTCTCCCACCCATGCAAAATCGACGGTGCGGGACAGCTTATCCGTTCCCGTCACCTGAACCCGCACCTTCTGGCCCAGACGGAACCGCCTGCGGGTCATCTCTCCCCGAAGCTCCAGGGAATTTTCATCAAAAATGTAATAATCATCCTTCAGATCGGCGGCCCTTACCAGTCCCTCCACCGTATTGGGCAGCTCCACGTAAAAGCCCCACCCCGTAACTGCGCAGATCACTCCTTCAAATTCCTCTCCGATGAAGCGGCTCATATACTGACATTTTTTCAGTTTTTCCGTCTCTCTCTCCGCCTCGTCCGCCCGGCGCTCCAGAGCGGATGACTGAACCGCCACCTGAGGCAGCAGCCTCTCATAGTGAGCCGTCCGCTGAGGCGACAGGCCTCCCTTCAGATTTTCTTTGATAATCCGATGGATCTGAAGATCCGGATATCTTCTGATGGGTGAGGTGAAATGAGTATAGTACTTGGCCGCCAGGCCGAAGTGACCCGTATTGATCACCGTGTATTTCGCCTGCTTCATGGATCGGAGCACCAGGCGGGACAACAGGGCCTCCTCCGGCGTTCCCTCTATCCTTTCCAGAAGCTTCTGCAGCTCTCTGGGATGGATCTCTCCGTTCCGGAAGCGCACGGAATAACCGAAATTATTGATGAAGACAGCCAGGCTCTTCATCTTTTCCGGATCCGGCACATCGTGGGTTCGGTAAAGAAAGGGCGTCTGCTGCCAGAAATAGTCTTCCGCCACCGTCTCATTGGCCGCCAGCATAAAGTCCTCGATGAGCCTGGTAGCCTCATTTCTCTCATAGGGACGGATTTCCAGGGGATTTCCCTTTTCATCCAGAATGATTTTGCTCTCCGGGAAGTCAAAGTCCACCGCTCCCCGCTTCATC
The DNA here is from genome assembly GCA_944377325.1 of uncultured Lachnospiraceae bacterium. GTDB lineage: Bacteria > Bacillota > Clostridia > Lachnospirales > Lachnospiraceae > Lachnoclostridium_A. The sequence continues at coordinate 2,972 of CALWEP010000229.1, read as the reverse complement.
CGGTTCCTTCTCAGAAGGTCCGCCAGCTCCTTCATGAGGAAAAACATAGGGGTCAGCTCCCCGTATTTTTCCATGGTTTCCTCATCTCTGTCCGAGATAATCTGATTGACCTCCGTATAGCTCATTCTCCGGTCCACCCGGATCACCGTCTCCGCAATCCGGTGGGAAAGGAGGCGTCCCGTTCCGTCAAATTCCATCAGGCAGGATAAAGCCAGCCGATCCTCCCCTTCGTTCAGAGAGCAGATTCCGTTGGACAGGCGGTGGGGAATCATGGGAATCACCCGATCCACCAAGTAAACGCTGGTTCCCCTTCTGAGCGCCTCCTGATCCAGCGGGCTTCCCTCCGTTACATAATGGCTCACGTCGGCAATGTGAACTCCCAGCCGGTACAGAATCCTGTCTCCCTCCGTCTCCTTTGTCAGACTGACCGCATCGTCCAGGTCCTTGGCGTCCTCCCCGTCTATGGTCACCATCTGAATCTCTCTCAGGTCCAGCCGTCCCTCCTTGTCCTCCTCCGGAACCTGATCGGGGATCTCGCGCTCCGTCTGGGCCATCACCTCCTCCGGAAACCCTTCCGGCAGGCTGTATGCCCTGACCAGCGACAGAATGTCCACTCCCGGGTCATTCACATGGCCCAGAATCTCCACGATCCTTCCTTCCGGGTTCTGCTTCCCGTCCTTAAAATCCGTAATCCGGACTACCACCTTATGGCCGGTTACCGCCCCCATGTCCTTTCCCTGGGGGATGAACACGTCGCAGCCGATCTTCTGGCTGTCCGGAATCACAAAGCCGAAATTCCTGTTTTTCTGGAAACAGCCCACCAGCTCCTCGTTGGCCCGCTTCAGTACCTTGATCACCGTTCCTTCCGTGCGTTTTTTCTTTTTTCCGTCCTCCGTGACGATCCGAACCGTGTCTCCGTTTAAAGCTCCTCCTGTCCTGTCGGAGGGGATAAAGATATCCTCCGTCCGCCCCTCCACAGTCACAAAGCCGAAGCCCTTCGCCGTTCCGCTGAAAACTCCCGTGAGGGAGAAGGCTTCCGGCCTTCCGTACTTTCCCTTTTTGGAAATGCCGGCCTTTCCCTCTTCCACCAGAGCGTCCATGACCTCTTTCAGCTCTCCTCTCCGCTCCTTGGGAACAGAGAGGAGAATGGCCAGCTCCTTCAGCTTCATAGGCGCATAAGCCGGATCCTCCAGAAGCTCCTCCATCCGCTTTTTTTTCTCTTCCAATGTCTTCTGATCCATCATCTATGTTTAAACCTCAATTTCAGAAAAAGAAAACACCCTTGTCGCCAAGAGTGTCATCCGCTGTCCTATTACAATAAATTTAATACAAGAGCCAGCACCACAAACAGCACGGCCGCAAACTTCGTAAACTTCTCCAGTGTTCCCTCCATGGAACGGCCTTTATTTCTTCCCCAGTACGTATCTGCCATACCGGCGATGGAACCCAGTCCCTGAGATTTGCCTTCCTGAAGCAGAACGATTACGGTCAGAGCTATGGCTATGATAACAAATATTACAGACAACGCGATCTTCAAAATCCGCACCTCCTATAGTCAAACACGAGTTATCATACCATAATTTTCTGTCAAATACAAGCTTATTTTATTTTTTCTTCAATGCGCAGAAGCTGATTGTACTTGGCCGTCCGTTCCCCGCGGCAGGGCGCTCCCGTCTTGATCTGTCCTGCGTTTACGGCTACCGCCAGATCGGCGATGAAGGAGTCTTCCGTCTCTCCCGACCGGTGGGAAATCACCGTGCCGTAGCCTGCCTGCTTTGCCGTCCGGATTGCCTCCAGACTTTCTGAAAGAGTGCCGATCTGGTTCACCTTGATGAGAATGGCATTGGCCGCCCCTTCCAGGATTCCTCTGTTCAGCCTCTTGGTGTTGGTCACAAACAGATCGTCCCCCACCAGCTGGACCTGACCGCCCAGCTCCTTTGTCAGCCTGCTCCATCCTTCCCAGTCTTCCTCATACAGGCCGTCCTCAATGGAGCAGATGGGGAAAGCCTCCAGAAGCTTCTGATAATACCGAATCATTTCCTCCGGCGTGCGCCGCACTTCTCTTCCCGTCATTTTGCTTTCTCCCGGGAAATAATAGGTCCCGGAAGCTTCCTCATAAAGCTCGCTGGAAGCGGCATCCATGGCAATCCGGATGTCTTTGCCCGGCTGGTAGCCGCTCATTTTCACCGCATCCATCAGATAGGTAAGAGCCTCCTCCGTGTTTTTCAGATCCGGAGCAAAGCCCCCCTCGTCTCCCACCGCCGTGGAATATCCTCCGATGTCCAGCAGCTTTTTCAGGGTATGATAGATCTCCCCGCACATACGCAGTCCCTGTGAAAAGGATTTCATTCCCACAGGCATGATCATAAATTCCTGAAAGTCCACCGTATTTCTGGCATGTACGCCTCCGTTGAGAATATTCATCATGGGAACGGGAAGAACGCTGGCATCCACTCCGCCCAGATAGCGGTACAGAGGTATTCCCAGACCGTCTGCAGCTGCTCTGGCTGCAGCCAGGGACACGCCCAGAACAGCATTGGCCCCCAGCCTTTCCTTATTTTCCGTTCCGTCGGCCTCCCGCAGCAGACGGTCGATTTTTCCCTGCTCCCGCACGTCCTCAAATAAAACGGCCTCTGCCAAAACGGTATTGACGTGATCCACCGCCTTTCTCACTCCCTTTCCTCCGTAGCGAGGATCGCCGTCTCTTAACTCTGCCGCTTCAAATTTTCCCGTGGAAGCTCCGGAAGGCACAGAAGCCCGTCCTTCAGCTCCGTTTTCCAGGGTAATTTCCACCTCCACCGTAGGATTTCCCCTGGAATCCAGGATCTCCCTTCCTCTCACCGACGCAATGTCAAATCCGCAGCCCATATGGCACAGCCTCCTTTTCCTTATTTCGTCTACGGAATAATATGGCCGTTTTCCCTTTCTTTATACAGACAAACAGGCACCGGGAGCAGATTCCCGATGCCTTC
>CALWEP010000228.1 GCA_944377325.1 uncultured Lachnospiraceae bacterium | reverse complement strand
CGGTCACCGCCTTGCCTGCCAGCCCGATGCGGTGGCCTCCCTTCACTGTCATAAATCCCTGCCGGATCTCATCCTCATAAGCATACAGCGAATAATTGGCCGCACAGGCCACCGTATCCTTCAGCTCACCCTCCGATACCAGACGCAGAGGTCCGGCGGCTTCCTCATGGGGCAGCACCAGTCTCCCCTTTTCCGTCACCCCGTATTCCCGGTTCTCGTACCGGATCAGCAGCGGCCGGCCCGCACGGAGCCGGATTTCCTGCAGTCCCTCGTCTCTCAGCGGAAGCCCCATAAGAACCTCCCGAATTCCGCTTCCGAATATGCGGAGCCATCCTTCTCTTCCATCCATATCCTCACCTCTTTATCTCAATATATGAAAGGCTCTTCCGATTATTCCGCTCCCGCAGGACAAAATAAAAAAGGCCGGACGGCAGGAAAGAAGTGCTCTCCTGTCTCCGGCTCATTCATGCCAGCTTTATGAAATTATCTGCAGATTCCGTTGGCATCCACGTAATATCCGTCCGGCGTGGTGGTATCCGTCAGCATGGCACCGCAGCTGCCGCAGTAATACCAGGAGCCGTTCCACGGGATCCACCCGGTCCTCATATAACCGGACTCATTGAAGAAATACCAGTATCCGTCAATGTAGCGCCACTGGCTCACGGGATAAGTTCCGCTTTCATCCAGCCACCACCAGCCCACATTGTCCTGCTGCCAGCCGTAAGCTACTGTCTGCTGCTCCTCCGCAGGGTCTGCGTCCACCGCATCTCCCGGCCCTGTGGCTCCGGACGGAATGTACAGCACGTCCTTTCCCTCCTGGCTGAGCTGCTTATTCTTCTCTGCCATAGCCTCGTCTACCACATAGCTTTCCGACTCCTCCGACCACTCGCTGTGGAAATAGCTGTTGCTTCCGCTCTTTGCACGGGCACGCACACGGAAGGTATACTCACCGGAGCGGTCCATGCGGGACCGGCATTCCAGCTTGGTACTCTTGGTCTTTATGGTGTCCACCCGGTATCCGTCCCGGTAAATCCTTACCTCATACTGATAGGCGTTTTCCACCTCGTCCCATTCCGCCTTCGTCTCATCCCACCAGACTCCCGGTGTTTCCAGCTGAACGGCGCCCTGGTATTCTTCCTCGTCCCATTCATAGGCATATACTCCCGATGCGCTGCCGGCCGCCATCCACAGAGCCAGTCCCAGGGCCGCAGCTGTTTTTCCGAATTTTTTCATAATAATTACCTCCACATGAACGGACGGCCCTTCAGCCGCCCGTTCCGTCATTCTGCTATGTATAACATTATACTCTTCCGCTTCGCCCAACTGCAACAGCTTCCTGCGCAAAAATCATGAATTTTCCGTGAACAGCGCCCCGTTTCCCGGCGCCCGTCAGTTCACTCGGCGAATGGTATAGCCGCCGTCATCATTTTTCTCCACCTCATACTTGTTTCCGTCCGCGTCCGTAGCGGTTCCTCCCGTCTTTACCTTTCCGCTTTCACTTACCAGGTAATCCTTTCCGTCCACACGAACCACTTCATAGCGCATGCCGTCTTCCGCCCGCACCAGGGCTCCGTTGTCATAGAGGTATCCGTCCTTTACTCCCGTGTATCCGGCGCCGATGTTTTCCAGAGATCCGGTTTTGTCATAATAGAAGGTTTCTCCGTCAATCTCCACCCGTCCTATCACCATAGCTCCGCTTTCATCAAAGTAATACGTTCTGCCGTCGGAAAGCTCCAGCTCTCCGGTGATCATTCTTCCGTTTGCGGTAAAGCAGTAGATTTTATTGTCGATCCTGGCTACTCCGTAGCGGTCATTGAGAGCCGTAGTCTTGTAGGAAGCGGTATAAGCCCGTCCGTTCCGGAAATAGTACCAGTTTTCATCCGACTCGTCCGGCGTGGGCAGATAGCGCCAGCCGCTGGCCTCATTTCCGCCGGCTTCACAGTACACCAGATGATTTACGTCATTTGTAATATTGTCATAATAAGCGCTGGTAAAGTTTTCCGGGTCCACCCATCCGGTGAGCACTCTGCCGTATTGGTCAAAAATATAATCTACGCCGCCGATAGACTGCTCCCTGGACCGGGACATCCTTCCTGTCGTGCTGAAATAATACCAATTCTGATCGTTCCAGTCATCCGCCCTATCGGAATAAAGATACTGCCATCCGGTGACCATGGCTCCGGAGGAATTCAGATAATACACATTGTCATCCTCCTCATACCAGCCCGTATCCATATGCTGGCCGGAAAAATGGTATTTCACTCCGTTGATCGTCTTCCAGCCGTCCCCGTAAGCCTGTCCGTTGCTGCCGAAATAATACCAGTGGCTTTCCGCCGTCCACGGGTCATCCTGAATGTATCTCCAGCTGTTTGTAAGCATCACGCCCGACTCATTCACATAATAGGTATCGTCGATCAGCTGATTGACAGCCATGGTGCCGTCATAGTCCAGAAAATACCAGTATCCTCCGTCCTGCACCCACTGGCCGTACACAGGAGAGCCGCTGTCCGTATAATAGTACCACTGTCCGTTGCTCTGGCTCCAGCCCGCATAGGCTGCAGCAGTCATTCCCACAGTCATCAGAGCCGCACACACCGCAACTGCCCATTTCTTCATATCCATTCCTCCTTTATCAAATAATTCTGCAACATTATGGGAATTCTCCTTCTTGTTTTCTATATTATAGCATAACTATCTGAAAATTTCCCGACAATATTCTTACGATTATAGGAAGAATATTACAAAAAGGAGCCGCGGCTCCACAGACGAATCCATGGCGCAGCGGCTCCTGCGGTTCTTATTGAAAGCTTTGGCAGCTTAAACGGGATAAGCCTTGCTCTTGGTGTCTGCTGCGGCAGCATCCACCTTCTTCTGCTGTGCCTCCCGGTATTTGAAAAATTCCTCTGCCACCTTCGGGAACAGGGCATAGGACAGTACATCCTCATCCTGCTGTTTCCACTGGGCGCACTCCTTCTCAAACTGAGGCAGCTGAGGCTGGATCAGGTCTGCCGGACGGCAGGTAATGGGAGTTTCCTCTCCGATGATCTTCTTCTGCACCTCTTTGTTGAAGGGGGCTACCGTCTGGCCGAACTCGCCCAGCATAATCTTCTTGGACTCCTTCGGAACCAGCTTATACCGCTCTCCGGCAATTACGTTCATAACCGCCTGGGTTCCCACGATCTGGGAAGAGGGAGTTACCAGAGGCGGATCTCCGAAGTCTTTTCTTACCTTCGGAATCTCCTCCAGAACCTCCTGGTACTTGTCCTCCTTGCCTGCTTCCTTCAGCTGAGATACCAGGTTGGACAGCATTCCGCCGGGCACCTGATACTGGAGGGCCTTAATGTCTACGCCCAGTACCTTCGGGTTCATCAGGCCGCTCTTTAAGCACTCCTCACGCAGCGGACGGAAGTAATCTGCGATCTCTGCCAGGAGATTCTGATTGTATCCCGTATCGTAGGGAGTGGGACGGAAGGTCTCTACCATTACTTCCGTAGCCGGCTGGCTGGTTCCCAGAGCAAAGGGACTCATCGCGCAGTCGATGATGTCGCAGCCTGCCTCCACTGCCTTTAAATAGGTCATGGACGCTACGCCGGAAGTGTAGTGGGTATGCAGGTCGATGGGGAGAGCGGTGGACTCCTTCAAAGCTCCCACCAGCTCAGCCGCCGCGTAGGGAGTGAGCAGTCCGGCCATGTCCTTGATGCACAGGGAATCGGCTCCCATCTCCTCGATCTCTTTTGCAATCTTTTTCCAGTAATCCAAAGTGTAGGCGTCTCCAAGGGTGTAGCACAGGGCAATCTGCACATGAGCCTTTTCCTTGTTGGCTGCCTTGACCGCCGTCTGCAGATTGCGGATATCGTTCAGGCAGTCGAAAATACGAATGATGTCGATTCCGTTGGCAACGGATTTCTGTACGAAATACTCTACCACATCGTCGGCATAGTGATTGTATCCCAGAATATTCTGACCGCGGAACAGCATCTGCAGCTTCGTGTTTTTAAAGCCGTCTTTCAGCTTTCTCAGTCTCTCCCAGGGATCTTCCTTCAGGAAACGCAGGCAGGCATCAAAGGTAGCGCCGCCCCAGCACTCCACCGCATGGAAGCCTACCTTGTCCATCTTGTCAACAATAGGAAGCATCTGCTCTGTGGTCATTCTGGTTGCGATCAAGGACTGATGGGCGTCACGAAGGACGGTTTCCACAATCTTAACCGGCTTTTTCTCTATTTCAGCCATGATTATTCCTCCTAAAACGAAATGTATTGGACCTCAGCAAGAGGCATTATTTGACTCCGAAGATCGCCATAAAGGCACCGGCCGCCACAGCCGTACCGATTACGCCGGCCACATTGGGACCCATGGCGTGCATCAACAGGAAGTTGGTCGGATCGGCCTCTGATCCCACCTTCTGGGATACGCGGGCCGCCATGGGAACCGCCGATACACCTGCAGAACCGATCAGCGGGTTTACTTTTCCTCCGGTCACCTTGCACATGATCTTTCCGAAGATCACGCCTGCTGCCGTACCCAGAGCGAACGCTACCAGACCAAGGATAACGATCTTGATGGTGTCCACCTTCAGGAATGCCTCGGCACTTGTGGTGGCTCCTACGGAAGTTCCCAGCACGATTACCACGATGTACATCAGGGCATTGGAAGCCGTCTCCGTCAGCTGCTTTACCACGCCGGACTCTCTGAACAGGTTGCCCAGCATCAGCATGCCTACCAGAGGAGCGGTGGTCGGAAGAATCAGGCAGACAACAACCGTAACAATAATGGGGAACAGGATTTTCTCCAGCTTGGAAACCGGGCGAAGCTGCTCCATCTTGATTTTTCTTTCCTCTTCCGTGGTAAGAAGCTTCATGATCGGCGGCTGGATAATGGGTACCAAAGCCATATAAGAATACGCCGCTACGGCGATGGGGCCCATATACTCCTTCTGTCCCAGCTTTCCGCAAAGGAAGATGGAGGTGGGGCCGTCCGCTCCTCCGATGATGGAGATGGCTGCCGCCGCTTTATCGTTGAAGCCCATGAATATTGCCATGAAGTAAGCTCCGTAAATACCGAACTGAGCTGCCGCGCCCAGAAGGAAGCTCTTGGGATTGGCAATCAGCGGTCCGAAATCTGTCATGGCGCCTACGCCCATGAAGATCAGAGAAGGAAGAATACTCCACTCATCCAGAATGTAGAAGTAGTGAAGCAGACCGCCTACTCCGTTTGCGGAATCCTCAGGAGCCAGCATAATATCCGGATAGATATTTACAAGAAGCATACCGAAAGAGATGGGAACCAGAAGGAGAGGTTCAAATCCCTTTTTGATCGCCAGGTACAGAAAAATAAATGCAACCGCGATCATGATAAAGTTGCCCCAGGTCAGATTTACAAATGCCGTCTGCTGAAGAAGATTCCCAAATGTTCTTAAAATATATTCCATTGTTCATCCCTCCACAAAGATACGCTCAACTCACGCATCCA
>CALWEP010000227.1 GCA_944377325.1 uncultured Lachnospiraceae bacterium | reverse complement strand
TCTGGACCCTTCCAGCTCCGCCCTGCTCTCCTCCCTGGAGTCCCTTCGCCAGAGGCGGGAGGCCAGAAATGAAGAGATCCTGGTGCGTTTGAAAAAAGCCGGCCTTCCCATGACCCGAAAAGAGCTTCAGGACGGAAATCCGGACACGGTCATCACCAGAGCTCATTTTGCCCGGGTAATGATGGAGAAGGGCTATGTGGCCTCCAGGAAAGAGGCCTTCAGCCGCTACCTGGAACCGGGAGGCCCCTACTGTCCCCGGAAGGAACAGCTGACTCCCGAGACGGCCGTGGAACTGATCCTGGCTGCAGGCGGTTTTGCCGCTCTGGCTCATCCTCTCCAATACCGATTCAGCAATCGGGACCTGGACGGTCTCGCCTCCTACCTGAAGGAGCTGGGCATGAAGGGCCTGGAGGTTTATCACTCTTCCAACAATCTTTGGGAAAGCCGGAAGCTGAAAGAGCTGGCGGTACGCCACGGCCTGCTTCCCACCGGGGGATCGGACTTCCACGGGGCCAATAAGCCCGACCTGCGCATCGGCACCGGCCGTGGAAATCTGAGAGTTTCCTCTCTTCTTTTGGACGATATCCGCGCTGCCCTTCCCTGATCCGTTCATGGCGGGCTGCACTATTTTTCTTCCAATGTAATTGGTATTTTTAGGAAATTTGTTTCTTGTTTTCCTCCCCGGTCCTTGTTATAATAATAACGAACTCAGAGAGAAGATATGTTTCCAAAGAATAGGAGGATGTTCCAAATGAAGATTCAGAATATCACAGATGTGGAAGCTTTTTTTAAGGTAATCGATGCCTGCAGAGGACCGGTAGAGCTGATCTCCCCCGAAGGAGACCGGATCAACTTAAAGTCCAAGCTGAGCCAGTATCTTTCCATGGCCACTATGTTTTCCAACGGCTATATCAATGAGCTGGATCTGGTTGCCCATGAAAAAGAAGACATTGAGCGCCTGATCAAATATATGTATCAGGGTGAATAAGAGCACCAAGCATTGCGCCGCGGTTTAAATGCCGCGGCGTTTTTCTTATCATTTCTTTTCTTTTTTCTTCTGTTCCCGTCTGTGAACCTCGTCCCGAAGGAGGGAATAGAGCACGGAGCACAGGGGAATAAATACCAGCATTCCCACCACGCCCATGAGACTTCCGCCCACAGTGACGGCCATAAGCACCCAGATCGAAGGCAGCCCTACGGAATTTCCCACCACATGCGGATAAATCAGGTTGCCCTCGATCTGCTGAAGCACGAAAAATACGGCGATGAATTCCAGAGTCATCAACGGACTCACCATGAGCATGAGGAACACTCCCACTGCGCAGCCGATAAACGCTCCGAATACGGGAATCAGCGCCGTAAACGCAATGAGCACTCCGATCAGCAGAGCATAGGGCATCCGCAGCAGGGACATAACCACAAAAAACATGGTTCCCAGGATTACTGCCTCCACACACTGGCCGGTGAGAAAGCTGGAAAAGGTCTTTTCCGTTCTCACTGCAACGGCAACCACGGCTTCCGACACCCGGTCCGGCAGAAACGCTCTCAGCAGCCGCTTTCCCTGTCTGCAGAGGGTCTCTTTCTGCAGAAGGATGTACAGCGAGAAGATAAACCCGATGCCGAAGTTGGTAAAGCCGGTGACAATGGACACTGCCGCGGAAAACGTGGTATCCAGCACAGACCCGGCTCCGTTTTTCAGGAAGCCGGCAATCTGCTGAAACAGCTCCGCCCAGTTGATCTGTATGGTTTCAATATACTGCACAATCTCAGGATACTGAATAAACAGGGCTTCCGCTCCTGACAGAACCCGCTCCACAAACAGGGGCACGCTTCTGCTTAAGCTCATCAGCGTATTGACCACCTCCGGAGTTACCACAAAAATAACCAGGAACAGAACGCCGGCCACCAGCACAATGGTGATGACCAGACCGGCCGGCCGGTGCCATTTCTTTTTCCCGCCCTTCCCTGCAAGCAGTTTTTCCACCTGTCTCATGGGCACATTCAGAATAAAAGCGATGGCTCCTCCCATCAGAAAGGGGGACAGCATGCGGAAGATTCTGGCCAGCACGCCCAGGCATTCTCTGTAATGGACGGCCGCCACAGCCGCCACAATGGTAAAGAGGATCAGACCTCTCACTTTTCTTACGGTATCGTTTGACAGATTCATTTCAGTTCCTCTCCCGCGCACCGGCAGAATGCGCTTCTGATTTCATTTTCTTCCGCCTGAAAGGTTCCCTGAGCCATCAGCGCGCTGCCTCCTCCCCTGCCGTTCAGACAGGAGTTCATCTTTTTAGCCAGATTTCCCATATTATGGAATGCGCTTCCAAGAACATACTGATAGCCCTCTCCTTTTCTGGTACAGGCCAGCACAATGCTTCCCTTCCTGCCCTCATAAAGCATGGTACAGTACTTTCTCAGCTGCACCGGGTCCATCTCCTCAAATACGGCCAGCAGTCCGTCCCCTTCCGGGAAAGCCGCTGCCTTTGCCTCTGCCTCTGCTGTGCGAAGACGGGAAATCTCCCCTTCCAGACGGCCGTTTTCCTCTTTCAGCCGGTCCACCGCTTCCGTGATCTCATCCTGTCTGGCGGCAAGAGCGGCAGAGACGGCAGCCACCTGCTTCTGCCTCTTCTGGCAGTGCAGCACAGCCTGCCTGCCGCAGAGGAAAGAAATCCTCACTCCGCCTTTATAGCGGATCATTCCGATTACCTTAATCAGTCCCACCTCTCCCGTTCTGGCCACATGGGTCCCGCAGCAGGCGCATACATCTACCCCGGGGATCTCGGCAATCCACACTTCCCCCTCCAGCTTTTTCTTGCTCCGGTACTCCATTTTTTCCAGTTCCTCCGCCGTAGGGGTCAGCACATGAATGGGAAGGTTCTCGCAAATCACTGCGTTGGCCTCCAGTTCCATCTCATCCAGCTCCTCCGGAGTGAGAATGCCGTTCATATCGATGGTGATCTCCTCGCTCCCCATGTGAAAGCCCACATTGTCATATCCGAAGCGCCTATGTATACAGCCGGTAAGAATATGCTCTCCCGAGTGGCCCTGCATATTTTCAAACCGCCGCTGCCAGCAGATCTGTCCTCGTACCTGACTGCCCTCCGTCAGGGGCCTGTCCCCGTAGTGGATGATTTCTCCTCCGGTTTCCTGCACGTCCAGAATATGAGCCTCTCCCAGAGTCCCCGTATCGCAGGGCTGCCCTCCTCCTTCCGGGAAGAACGCAGTGCGGTCCAGGATGATCTCCCAGCGGCCGTCTCTGCCTTCCCTGCATCCGGTAACCAAAGCCGTAAATTCTTTTATGTAAGATGAATGATGATAGATTCGTTCCATATTTCTCTCCTTGCATTTTCTTATCCCTATTATACACAACTCTCTCCTGACTTCAATCAGATGACTCCGAATTTTTTTCAAAAAAAGGAGCAACAAGGGCAAGCAGGAGTTCATATGATGGAGTGTAATCAACAAATTGGAGGAACTGACATGAGTGATTTGGCGGCAACGAACTGCGGATGCGGCTGCGGATGTGAGACAGGAGGAAGCTGCGGCGGAGGATGCAACATTCTCTTTCTGCTTCTGATCCTGTGCTGCTGCTGCGGCGGAGGCGAACATAACGGCTGCGGATGCGGCTGCGGAAACGGCTGCGGCGGAGGCTGGGGATCGGAATGGCTCTGGATCCTGATTCTGTGCTGCTGCTGCGGCGGAGGCTGGGGCGGCAACGGCGGCTTCTGCTGACACGTCTGTTCCGCTGTTTGGGGGCGCTTTCATGCGCCCCCTTTCTTTTTACTGTTTTTTCCTTTCTTTCTTCTGTTTTCCCGTCTCCTGACTCTTCAGAAGACGCTGCTCCGCCTCTTTCCTCCGGCGGCTTTTCAGGCAGTCCTCATCGATTTCATAGACCGCATTTCCATCTATTACCAGGCGCGTCGCCATGTTTCATCACTCTCCTATCACCATTACTATATGCATGGGGCATGAATTCCTTGAACTGCGCATATATTGTCACCAAAGAAATTCTCGAGGTATGGGATGATCAACCACGAAGAACAGCCTTTAAAGCTCACCGATCTGGATTACCTCACCGGAGACCATCGTCTTCAGATGATGAAGGCCGCCCTGCCCTATATGAATGTCCCCCAGCAGCGCATTTTTTCCGCCGCAGTGAAAATGATGGAGTTAAGGCGCACGGTCAGTCTTTTCAATGACCAGCAGGTCGCGGCAATGGGAATCAGCAGTTCCGGGCCTTCTTCCCCCGTGGATATGCTGGAAGCCATCCGTCCTTACGGCAACCCCCATGAGCAGGAAACCATCGGCCTGCTGATCAGCCTGCTGCGCGGGATATCTTCTCCCGCCGTGGAGCAGATGAAAGGCTTCCTCTCTCCGGAGCAGCAGTCACGGATGGATGCCATGCAGCTGATGATGCAGGCCATGCAGCAGACCGGCTGACAGCCGGAAGGAGGTTTTATGAACGACTGGAAAAAAGATCCCAGATTAAAAAAAATGGACCCGGAAAAGATCCAGGTCCTTTCAGATTTTTCCCGGCGGCTGGAGCAGACCCCCAAGCCTCAGATGCTCTCCGCTCTCCTCTCTTTTCAGATGGAGGCGGAGGAAAAAGGCATCCGGTTTTCAGACGGAGAAACAGAGCTTCTGGTTTCCATCCTTTCTTCCCGCATGCCGCCGTCCGAGCAGAAAAAGCTGTCCATGCTGAAGCTGTTTGCCCGAAAAATGGGCTCAGGACGCTCCTGAATCCATCACTCGGGCAAAATGACAATCCTGGTCCGCTCATCGGCAGAAGTCATGACGGTCTTCATCTCCGGCTCCGGTATGCAGATGCAGCCGCTGGAGCCGGGATACCCTTCCGCGGTGCAGTGGAGGAAAATGGCCGATCCCCTGCCGGGAACAGCCTCCTCGTTGTAAGTAAGAGACAGCGCATAGTTGTAATAGGGAGAAATACTGATCAGATGCTCCGCTGAATTCCAATCCTTTACCGTCTCGTTTTCATTTACCATCCGATTGTAATGGGCGCTTTCCGGATCGTCCACCCAGTAATCTCCTTCCGTTACCTTATGGTAAGGGAGCACACAGCCCGGATCGTCCAGAATTCCGAACGCCATGTTAAATCCGTACACGCCGCAGGGCGTTTTTTTGTCTCCTTCTCTCTTCTCATCGGTACAGCCGTAAAGTCCCCAGACTCCGTCTGTTTCAAACACCAGCTGCCATTCTCCCTCCGAAACCTGATAATAAGCCGCCCGAACGGCAGAGCCGCCCGTTCCTCTCACTGCCAGGATCCTGTCCGCGCCGGAGACAAGGGACGGATCTGACAGAATATCCCGGTCCGCCAGCTGGGAAGGAACCTTCGGCAGAACCGCTTCTTCCTGCCGGACCGTCTGCCCGCTGTGACTCCCGGACAGCCCGGCCCCCGGTCCCGTCACCTCTGCTGCGGCTATTTTGCTGCCTCCGGCCGTCATTCCCGCCGTCAGGCACAGCAGCAGCGCCGCCATTCTCCACTTTCCCATGGCATCCACCTTCCTTTCTCTCCGTCCATCATAACACAGGACGGCACTTCGGTAAACAGGAAAGCCGTCCGTTCTCACAGCAGCAGGGACAGGAGCAGGAGAACTGCCAGAAATCCCACGTTCCACGCCGTAAACATCGCCAGATAGATTCCCTTCTTCTCAGGGAAGCCCACGGCAATCTGTTTGTAGGAGATCAGGCTGGCCATGGAGGCGATCAGAGTTCCCAGGCCGCCCAGATTTGTGCCCACAATCAGCTCCGTCCACCGGTCCGTAAAGCCGGACAGCAGAAGAGCCGCCGGCACATTGCTGATCACCTGGCTGGCCGCCACAGCTGCAAGCCTCTCATTTCCCTCCAGAATTCCCTCCAGAAAGCTGCGGAATTCAGGAAGACGTCCCATATTTCCGATAAAGATAAAAAATGCCGCAAAAGTCAGGAGCAGGCCGTAATCCACCCTGGCCAAAAGGCCTTTTCCGTCAGCCGCCGCGGCAAGAATCACCACAGCCAGAAGGATCTCTTCCTTCAGCAGTCCGGATACGGTGAGAAGGCAGAGCAGAAACAGACCAAGATACAGAATCAGCCGTTTCTGATCCGGCGCCGCCGGACGTTCCACGGAGCACTCTGCCCGTCCGGTTCCAAACACTGCCAGAATCGATCCCGCCAGCAGCAGGGCGGAGGCTGCCGCATAAGGAAGCATCAGGGCCATAAAGCGGCCCGCTCCCATGCAGGACAGGGCGTACAGATACAGATGCTGCGGA
>CALWEP010000226.1 GCA_944377325.1 uncultured Lachnospiraceae bacterium | reverse complement strand
GTTCCATGGCGTTTTTCGCCTCCTCAAAGGTATTGTTCTGAGCTCCCACCTCTATGAGCGCGGAGCGGGGACGGACGTGAAGGTTGTAGCGCAGACCCTTCAGATATATCTTTCTGGTCAGACCGGGAAAATAAGCCGCCGCCTTCATCTGCAGCTGGAGGCTGAAGGCCAGGTTATCCTCCCGGTAGGGATTGGGCAGATACTCGATCGGCCCCTCCGGCGTCTGACTCATGCCGTTGAAAAACATAATGGCCGCCGCCGTCTTTCCTCCCACCTCCGCCGTCAGACGGGTATTCTCATCCACTCCGTCCCTATGTATATCCAGAACCACCTCTATGGAAGGATGCTCCTGAAGGATCCCGGTGATTCCCTCCAGGGCGTATGTATAAGCCTGACTTCGGTCCAGCTTCCCGTCCCGCAGGTCGTATACGGAAGTGTCGTGGATCACCTGATAGCCCCTGGCCTCCAGAAGCCTTGCCAGCTCGCTCCCCACTCCCACCACCGTCGCATCCGGATTTTCCGGACCGTAGTCCGCGTAGGTTTCCTGGGAGTGGCTGTGATAAATGAGAACCTGAGGCTCCGTCTCAGACTTTTCCAGCCGCAGATCCCTGGAAAGCAGCTCCTTCGCATCCATTTCGTCCCTGCCTGCGGTAGTGGACGGATGTACATTGTAAAAGGTTCTCATAAGGAAATCGTAATCCGCCAGCTGTTCCATGGAATAGATCTGTCCTCCCGGCGGCAGTCCGGCGGCAGATGCCGCTTCCGCCTCCTCCTCCGCAGCCGGCTGCCGTTCTTCTTCTCCTTCTGTTTCTCCATAGTTTTCATAAAACTCCCTGTTTTCCAAATAGGCAGAAAAAGCCGGGTCCCTTCCGGCCCCGCCCTTTTTCTCCTCTCTCCGCTCCTTTTCCAGCCGATAGGCCGGCACAGCGGAGAGCACCAGTTCCACTGTCCCGCCCTCCGTCAGTTCTTCCCGCCCTCCGGGATAATGGCCGTTCCAGAAGAATCCGAAACAGGCCAGAGCCGCCTTTTCCTTCATCTCCTCCAATCCCCAGCCCTTCGCAGCCTCTTCCAAACGCGGCACCCAAAGCCTGTTTCCTGCCATCAGGACCGCCGCCCCCAGAACTGCCGGCAAGAGCCATTTCCGCCTCCGTCCCCGGCTCCATCTGCTCCTCACCCGTCACCCGCCCTCTCTTCCTACCTTCTACCATCATATGCCGTAAAAGGCCCGGTGGATTCCTTCTGATATGGTAAAGCTGAAGAGCTTTATGGTCTCGTCAATATCCGGCGGCGTCACATAAAGCTGCCCCAGCTCCGGCCCCAGCACCTCCCGCACCAACTGATGCTGCTCCTCCGCCCCCATTTCCTCCATCCATTTTCCAATGCCCTTGGTGCGGCTCTCCCTTTCCAGAACGGCAGCCACCGCCGCCACCGTGTCCAGAGCTATGGCCGGAGCACCCACCACCGTAGGGACGCCGACAGAAAGCACCGGTATTCCCAAGGTCTTCCGGGTGAGCCCATGGCGGTGATTCCCCACTCCGGAGCCAGGGTGTATTCCCGTATCCGTCAGCTGAATGGTGGTCCCCAGCCTCCTCAGGCTCCTGGCTGCCAGCGCGTCTATGGCAATCACCAGGTCCGGTTCCGTTTCTCCAATAATCCCCCTTAGAATCTCCGCCGTTTCCATACCGGTCTGAGCCATGACCCCCGGAACAATTCCGCTCAGAAGGGGACGGTCCCCGTCCTCGGCGATCCTTCTGGTCATCTGAAGATTTCCCAGTACCCGGGGACCGAGAGAATCCGGAGTCACATAAGGATTTCCCAGCCCTACCGCCAGAATGCGGACATGGGGAAAGCCCTGTCCCTCCTCTCTTCCCAGAGCCTGCTCCGCCAGCCGGCGGATCTGCACGGCCAGCTGCTCCGCCGCGTCTCTGTGGCACCGCTCATCCTTCTCTCCCAGGCCTCCGGCTTCCAAAGTGAGATAGATCCCCGGCGGCTTGCCCAGAGCCTTTTCCCCCTGTCCGTTTTTTACCTCCACCTCCGTAAAGGAAATTCCCATCCTTTCCCATTCCCGAAAGGCGATTCCTCCCGGCGCTTTTCCTGCCCGCTCCGCCCCCTCACGGCTTTCCAGAGCCAGGTCTGTCCGCACCTCAAACCGCTCCCTCTTCCCTCTTCTTTTCTTTCTTCCTGTATCCGTCCCCGCAAAAGCTCTTCTTTTTCCCGCTCTTCCGTTTCCCGTCCCATGCATCCGCAATTCTCTCCTTCCTGCTCCGGCCTCTGTTTTTCCCGTCCGGACGGTAACATTTTCTGCAAAAAAAAGAGGAAATATGTATTGACAGACCGAAGCAGATTGGATAAAATACAATAGTATGTTTACATTGAACTGTCCGTGTCCAGGCTTCGATGCAAACCGAAGATTATAATATGAATAACAATTGGAGGTGTACAGATTGGCTAACATTAAATCCGCTAAGAAGAGAATCTTAGTAAACGAGACGAAAGCTGCCAGAAATAAAGCGATCAGATCTAAAGTAAGAACCGCTATCAAGAAGGTAGACGCTGCTGTTGCTGCCGGTGACAAGGCTGCTGCACAGGCATATTTAGTAGCTGCTACCGCTGAGATCGACAAGGCTGAAACCAAGGGCGTTTACCACAAGAATACGGCTTCCCGTAAGGTATCCCGCCTGGCTAAGGCTGTCAACGGTATGGCTTAAATTATATAGACAAAATTTAAAACTCTTATCCGTAGGTGTGACGGATAAGAGTTTTTTTGTTATCTGTATTTATTTGCGATCAGCAGTTCCACTGCCAGTCTCTCCTGCAGTCTTCCCGACTTTACCGCTTCCTCCGAATCTACGCACAGCTCCACGTAGGAGAGAATCTGCTCTTTCGTAAAGGCCCTGGCCTGAGGCATGAGCCTGCCTGCCACAAACGGCTGGATCTTCAGCCGGGAAGCTATGGCGGATTTGTCCATCCCCTTTCCCATCAGCTCCTTTACCTGAAGCACCTGATTGAACTGCCGGGCAATCAGATACAGGATGCGCATAGGCGGCTCCCTTAAGGTCAGGAGATCTTCATAAAGCTCCATAGCCTTTTTTCTGTCTCCGGCCACAATGGCTCCCACCATCTCAAAGATCTTTCCGGTGACATGGACCGTACAGATAGCCTTTACGTCCTCCTCCGTCACCACCTCTCTGTCTCCCACGTAGCTGATGAGCTTTTCCAGCTCCATACGTATGTTTTCCATGTCATCGCCTACGGAGGCAAGAAACAGGTCCATGGTTCGTCCGGTAATCTTTTTCCCGTCCTTTGCCAGGATTCCCCCTGCCCACCGAGCCAGGGCTGCGGCCCCCTGGCGTTCCAGTTCCGCCGCGTAGCCCAGCTCCTTCACCTTTTTATAAAGCCGGTTCCGCTTGTCCACCTCAGACTCCACAAAGACCATGCAGGTGCTGTCCGGCATTTCCGGCAGATAGGACACCAGCTCCTCCCCGGCGGCGCTCTTGAAAAAGCCCGTATCCTCCAGGATAATCAGGCGGCGCTCCGCAAAAAAAGGCATCGTATCGGCCAGATTCATAATTTCCTTCACATCCGGCCCTTTTCCTTCAAAATAGGCGCTGTTCATGGCGTCATCACCGGCTATGGCCTCCCTCAGACGGTTTTTATAGCTCTTTTTCAGAAAATCCTCCTCACCGAAGAGAAGGTATACCTTTCGGAAATTTCTTTCCTTTAAATCCTTGTTCAGTGTCTGCATGTTCCATTCCTTTTCTTTTTCCGTTTCCCTATCCTTTCCGAAAGGGGGATTTGTTTATTATACCACATTCTTTCCCGGGAAAACAGCGCCCTTATTTCAAAAACGGCCGGATCCACAGCCTCCTCCCGTCTGTCTTCACGGAAACGGCGCCGTTTTTTCCTGTCTCCAGCACCGCTGTTCCGCCCTGCCTGAGGCGGTCCAGAACCTCCGGGGACGGATGGCCGTAGGCGTTTCCCCTGCCGTAGGAAATTACGGCCCACACGGGCCGGACCGTTTCCAGGAATTCGCCGCAGGTGGAGGCCGCAGAGCCGTGATGGGCCACCTTCAGCACCGCCGTATTCCCGATCCTTTCCCGGATTCGGGAATCGGCAAGCAGTTCCCTCTCTTTCTCCGCCCCGATATCCCCTGTAAACAAGAATTTTCCCCCTCCGTATTCCGCCAGCAAAACCATGGAGCGCTCATTCCTGTCCTCCGAAGAAGGATCGTTCTTCCCCGGAGACAGACAGGTCACTTTCAGTCCGCCCAGGCTCAGGCTGTCCCCTTCTCCCATCTCAGCCGCAGGAATCCCCCTTTTCTCCGCCAGCCGAAGCAGCTCCCTCTCCGCCTCATCCGCTCCGCTCCCTGCCGGAACCAGCAGCCGGCCGATCCGGATATTCCCTTCCTCCATCAGTTCCTTCAGCCCGCTCACATGATCACTGTCACAGTGGCTTACAAAAACGGCGTCCACCCTGTTTTTCCCTTCTGACAGCAGAAACGGTTCCAGCACCCGGCCGCCCAGTTTTCTCCGGTCCGTGCTTCCCCCGTCGATCAGGAAGGTGCGGCCCTCTGTCTGAAGGACAATTCCGTCTCCCTGACCCACATCCAGATATGTGATTTTCAGCCCCTTTTCCGGAAGGGGGAGCACGATTAAAAACAGCGCTGCGGTAACGGCGGCCAGAGCCGTCCGCTTCCTTCCCAGCCTTTCCATCCCCAGAAAAAATCCGCCCAGCAGCGCACCGTAAAGGGCCAGCTGCCAGAGAGCCGGACGGCCTGTGACCAGACTGCTTCCCGGCAGGCGGCTGAAAATGATGCACA
Source organism: uncultured Lachnospiraceae bacterium (assembly GCA_944377325.1). Classification (GTDB taxonomy): domain Bacteria; phylum Bacillota; class Clostridia; order Lachnospirales; family Lachnospiraceae; genus Lachnoclostridium_A. The sequence goes on along the minus strand of CALWEP010000226.1, from coordinate 28,088 downwards.
GTTCTTCATAGAACTGCAGAATCCGGATCCCGCTTCCTGCGCACATTCTGCCGGCCGCCGGGCTGATCATTCCCAGCGCAAGGCAGAGCAGGCCGGAGGCCATGGCATACGCCATCAGCGGGATTACCAGAAGATTGAGAAAGATTCCGTAGGGCGGATAGACAAAGTAATGATAAGCCACCGCCGGATAGGTGGCCAGCTGTACGGCCAAGCCTGCCAGCACCGTCCGGCCCGCCTTTCCTTTGCAGAGCTGCGCCTGCTCCAGCTTCCTGCCCAGAATTCCGATCCCTCCCACTGCCAGAAATGACAGCTGCACGCCCCCTTGGGTCAGGGCCTCCGGCTCTCTCCAGAGAATCACTGCCGCCGCCGTTCCCAGTGCCGTGGGAAGATCATAAGTTCTTCCCGCACATCCGGCCAGAACCGAAGCTCCGTACATGATCACCGCTCTCTGGGTGGAAGGAGAAAATCCGGTCAGGAGCCCGTAACAGGTCATCAGGCAGATTCCTCCCAGGGCTGCCGTCCTCTTTCCCGCCCCCGCTTTTCGCACCAGCCCGTAAAATCCCATGCCCAGCATGGAAACGTGCAGGCCGCTGATGGCAAGGAGGTGGGAAATCCCGTTTTTCTGATACAGCTCATAGACCCGGTCCGGAATGCCTCCCTTGTCTCCTAACAGCATCGCCTGAAAAATGCCGGAGTATTCCCCTGCGCATTCTTCAAGAACCTCTGCCAGCCTTTTTTTCAGCTGTTCCAGCGTTCTCCTCAGCGCACTGCCTCCCGGAAGGATCTCCCATTCCTCCCCGTTTATTTTCCCCCGAATTCCCAGCGATCCGTAATAGGAACGATAATCAAACTCTCCCGGATTGGAGGACGGTTCATACAGGCTGCACCGGCCGGATACTCTGATCCGGTCTCCTTCCCGAAGCTGCGGATCCTCCTCAAAAAACAGAGCCGCCCCTCCTGCCTTTCCTCCCTCCGTCCGGCAGCCGACCAGCACGCCGGAATAGCCGTTCTCACTTTCCTCCAGGCTTTTCAGGATCCCTTCGACCGTCCTTTCCCCTCCGCTGAACAAAGCTCTTTCCTGCTCCGCCCGGAGGCTGCACCGTTCTCCCCGCAGAAAGCCGCACAAAACCGCAAAAAGCAGAAGCCCTGTCCAAAGGCCTCTGCTTTTTTTCGCAGCCGCAGCCGTCCCGAACAGAAACACTGCCAGGACAGCCGCCAATTCCGCCGTTCGCAGAGACAATACCTCTCCAAGTACCAATCCCCCTGCCAAAAATACCAGCGGACGTCTGATTTTATTCTCCTCCTATATAGTCCAGATTCCTCTCAAACTGCGTATCCAGGGAGACGGAATCCCGAAATTTCACATTGACGGAACCGTTGACCGCGATCTGTACCTTGTTGATTCCCGCGTTTTCCACCAGAGAATTCACAATGGAATAGATCGGGATATCGTCCGATACGGAAAGGCTTCCGCTTCCGCTGAGAAAATTATCATCAAAATTGACGTAGCATACGTTATCGTTCACCGACACATTCAAAAGCCCCGTTCCCTCCGGCATCGTAGGACAGAGGCGAAACGTCTCCGGACCGGAGATCAGTTCCTCGATCACCAGCTGAGCCATGGACGTGTTCACATTATGGACCACCTCTCGGGTCTCCGGATACAGCTGCTCTCCCTTTTCATCGGTAAAATAAAGCGTCAGGAAGGTTTTCTCATAGGTATTCACATCGCTGATGCTGTCTATGAAGTCGCTTCCCGCCAGCATTCCCACCGGCTGTCCCTCCTCATTGAGCAGGGGCTGTTCCCCGGTTACAATATTGATATACCGCACCTCCGGCGCCTGGGTCAGAGTTTTGGCCAGCGCCGCCCGGCACAGAATCTCCTGATCCGCCTTCATATTATTGTAGGAATCTCCGAAGCTTAAGTACACCACCATCTCTTCCCGGTGAAATCCCCGGTACTCCACCTTCTCCGGAATTGCAGACTGGCTGTCCAGGTCATTGGGCACCGTCCGAAGCTGCTCCATCAGCTCTTCCACCAGAAGATCCGTATCGGCAGTCTCCGTCCTGTATTCATTGGGCACCAGTCTGGTACCGGAAGGGTCCAGATAATAGATCCTGTAGATTCCGTTCTCTCCCGACATTTCCTCCTTTTTCCCCCTGCCGCATCCTGCCGCAGCCAGCAGCAGAAAAAGGAGCAGAGTCCATACCAGGATTCCTGTGGTTTTTCTTCCCATTCTCCATCTCCTTTTCTAGGGAATATAGGTAAGAGGGATCTGAACCGTAAATACCGTTCCTTCCCCTTCCACGCTGTTCACCTGAATGATCCCCTTGTGCATCTGCACCACGTTTTTGGTGATGGCCAGGCCCAGGCCCGTTCCTCCCGTCTCCCGGGAACGAGCTTTGTCCACCCGGTAAAAACGCTCAAAGATCCTGGTCTGGAATTCCTCCGGAATTCCGATTCCGGAATCCGCCACCTTGACCGTAAACAGCTTATGATCCGCATCCAGAGTTACCCGCACCCAGCCGTCCTCCCGGTTATACTTCACCGCATTCTCCACCAGATTGTTCAGAGCCAGCGACAGCTTTACCTCGTCCACCTCCGCCGTCACCTCCCGGATGGTGGCCAGAGTCAGTTCAATATTGCGCTTTTTCGCAATAGGCCGGATGCGCTTCAGAATCAGCTCCAGCAGGCTTCCGATATTCACCTGGCTGATATTCATCTCGCCTGCGGATTTGTCCATCTTCACCAGGGACAGCAGATCGTCTATGATCTTGCTTTCCCGGTCGATCTCATCAGAAATATCCACCATAAACTCCCGGTACAGCTCCACGGGAGCATCCTCCATGGACATGAGGGAATCGGCCAGCACCCGGATGGAGGTAATGGGCGTCTTCAGCTCATGGGACACATTGGATACAAATTCCTGCCTGGAATTGTCCACCTCCCTCAGCTTGGTAAAGGCCTGGCTGACCGCAGCGGACATCTCCTTCGTCTCCTTGTAGTCGTCCACATGAATTTCCTGCATATCGCCCGCCGCAAACCGCTTGAGAGACCGCTGCAGAATGTACACCGGCTCCATATACAGCCGCACAAACATCAGAATTCCCACTACCATGACGATCACCGCCATCACCTCAAACATAGTGGTTTTTTCTCCCACCATATCCGTCAGGCTGAGAATGGAAGCCGTGGAGGCCGTCACCACCATCACTCCCTCGATTCCGCCCTGGGATCCCGCCCCGTAAATAGGGAAGGTCTCGATCAGGTAATGCTTCTCCCGGTTGTATTTGCTGCTGCTCTCTCCCCGGAAGCACCGGATCACTTCCTCCGATATGTGATACTTTCCCTCAGCCAGCCGGAATGTGTCCCGTATGATCTGATAGTCGCTGTCCACAATCACAATACGCCCGTTAAACACGTCTGCCAGCACATCCATCTGGCTGTCCAGCAGGGTATCCGTCACCTCTCCGCTGAGGTAGCCTGCCTGGGTAAGCTGATTGCTCAGGATCAGCGCCTGGTTCTGGATTTCCAGGGTCCGGGACTCGATCTGGTTCTGACGCAGAGAGGTGATCATCAGTCTCCCCTGAATAAACATGGGAAGAATTCCCATAACAAAAAGCATGACAACCAGGGGCAGCCTCATGCTTACCGTCTTCTTAAACCGCTGTCTCATAGATCAGATGTCCAACATCTTTGCGCAGGCCACCGCCAGAGAGCCGGGACCGATGTGACAGGCCACGCTCAGCGACAGGGCGTCCACATAAATGGGGGTTCCCGGAAACAGCTCCGCCAACTCTCCCTTCAGTTCCTCCGCCGCCTCCTGATTATGGGAATGGGCAATCTGAAGATGGGTCCTGCGGCAGTCTCCGTCCATAAACCGTTCCTCCAGATCCTTTTTCAGAGCAGCGAGCATAATCCCTTTGGCCTGCTTCATGGTTCTGGCTTTGGCAAAGGCGTCCAGCTTCTCCCCCTGAATGGTAAGCACCGGCTTGATCCGCAGAAGAGTTCCCAAGGCTGCGGCCGCCGGAGTGATCCGCCCTCCCTTTTTCAGGTACTTCAGCGTATCCACCGTAATGTAAATGCTGGAATCATACCTGGTCTCATACAGAATCCGGGCGATCTCCTCTCCCGTCTTCCCCTGCGCCGCCATTTCCCTCGCGTCCAGCACCGACTGTCTCTGGGTTACGGAAATCCGGTGATTATTCACCACAAAAACCTTCCCCTCATAATCCTGCGCCAGCATCATGGCCGTCTGGCAGGAACCGCTCAGGCCGCTGGACATGGGGATATGGACAATCTGATCATATTCCTTCAGCAGCCCGTTCCAAAGATCCGTCACCGTTTTCGGGACAGGCTGGGAGGTGGAAATATCGGCTCCCTCCTCCAAACGCCGGTAAAACTGCTCCTGAGTTAAATCTATATCTTCATAATAGGTCTGACCATCGATCATAAACGGCATGGGAAGCACGTATACGCCTTCCTTCTTCGCCTGCTCCTGGGTAATCCCGCTGTTGCTGTCAGTTACGATCGCTATTCTCATTTCCCTTCTCCTTCCTGTATGATCCGGCTGCCCTGGGGCATACCTGAGTTTCATTTTATCCTATTTCGCAGGAAAATGGAAGGGGAAATTCCTCCTGCGGAAAAACCGCCCGCTCCCGCTGGACAGGCCGCCTGTTTTTGAAGTATATTATAAGCATCACGTATGAAAAAGGGGGATCCGTATGCCTTACTGTCCGAAATGTGACATGGAATTTGTAGAGGGAGTGACCGTATGCACCGACTGCGGCGGAACACTCCTGGCCTCAAGAGAAGAGGCCCTGGCTCTGAAGCAGAAAGAAGAAGAGGCTCTGGCTCTGAAAAGACAGGAAGAAGCCCGACTGATGGAGGAACAGCTGTCCTCAAATCCGGAAAGCCGTCATTCTGACGGCAGTCTTCCGGTTCATACCTATGTGAAGCAGTCGCAGAAGCAGGAGGATCTCAAGTCCTCTGCAGCCGCCTTTGCCCTGACCGGCCTGGTCCTGGGGGCGGCTGCCCTGTGCCTGTGGGCCGGACTTCTTCCCTTCTCCATATCCGGCAGCTCCCGGATGCTGCTCCAGATTCTGATGACCCTTATGGCCGTCGGCTGTCTGATTGTGACCGCCTTCTCCCTCCGCTCCGCCCGGTCGGCCGGCGAGAAGGCCAAGGAAGAGGACCGGCGCACGGAGGAAATTCTCCGCTCCTTCACAGATGCCTATACAGGAGAAGCCCTGGATCTTCAGCTGGCAGCGGAGGCGGGAGAACTGTCCCCGGAAGAGCTGTCCCTGAAGCGCTTTGAGCTGATTCAGGACCTTCTGATCACCGCCCACGATCTTCCGGACCCAGCCTATGTGGATGCTCTCAGTGAGGAACTCTACGGAAGGCTTTACCAGGAATAGGTCCTTCCCTATCGTTCCGCCGGCTGCCGCAGAAATGACGTATCGGCAGCCGGAAGCATCTCCTGCTCGTTCACCAGGCGGCTGACCCACACGCTGTAATCCGCCACCCGCTCTGCCTTCCGTATTTTCTTTCCGTATCTTTCTCCGTCGGGAAAGAGGTGAATCATGTAGGCCCAGAGCTCCTTCATTTTGAACAGAACGTTCCTGTCTCCCGACATTTCCCGGCAATAGCCGTCCAGCAGGTCCTGATGAAACGCCAGAAACCTTTCCTTCTCTTCCTCCCCGCTCTCCTTTAAAAGGCTTCCCTCCTCCCGGCCGGACAGTGCCGACGCCAGTCGGGGATCGGCGATCAGTCCTCTCCCGATCATGATTCGGTCCGTCTCCGGAAAAGCCTCCCGAAAGCGGGCCAGATCCTCCGGTGAAAAAATATCTCCGTTGTAGCACACCGGGATACCCGGCAGTTTCAGCGCCTTTTCAAAGGCGTCCCACCGCACCCGGTTCCTGTAAAAATCCTGCCGTACCCGCGGGTGAACGATCAGCTCCTCTATGGGATATTTCCCGAAAATTTCCAGCAGAGGTCCGAATTCCTCCGGATCATCCCGGCCGATCCGTGTCTTTACGGAAATCTTCATATCCGTCCCGGAAAAGATCCGATCCAAAAACAGCTCCAGCTCCCCGGGGAAAGCCAGGAAGCCGGAGCCCCGCTTCTTTGATACTACCGTTCCGGACGGACAGCCCAGATTCAGGTTTACCTCTTCATACCCGAAGCTTTTCAAAATCTCGGCGGTGTGAAGAAAATCCTCCCAGTCATTGGTCAGAATCTGGGGAATCACCGGTATCCCCTCATTGTGTTCCGGCAGAATATCGTTCAGCTCCCGGGAGCGAAAGCCCCTCTTTTTCCCCGGCACAATAAAGGGCGTAAAATACCGGTCCGCCCCTCCGTAATGCCGGAAATGGGCGCCGCGGTAAAGATAGCCCGTAATTCCCTCCATGGGGGCGGCATAGATTTTCATCCCTGCTCCTCCCCTCCGGAAAAATACGGCAGCTCCCTTTCCAACTCTTCTCCCGTCATCATCCGGAAAAATCCCTCTCCCCGGAAGATATACCGCTGCTCCTGAGTAGGCGCACAGCAGTTCTCATCAAAGGCTATTTCCATAATCCCCGTTTTCCCCTTATACTCCTTCTGCGGGCCGTCATAGCGCACCGTCTTTCCCGCCCGCGCGGCCACCTCATGATCCAGATAAAAATAGTTGCATTCCATCCGTTCTCCTGCCTTTCATTTCCCTATCAGCCGTCTTCCGGCTTCCAGCCGCTCATAAAACTGCTCATAGAAATCCCGTTCTCCTTCATAGGGCGCAAAGAAAAAGAGCTTCAGCAGCGCCGTATTGACGTCTCTCGCCCTCTCCCGCCCTTCCTCGCCCTTTAAAAAATCCTGAACCCCCAGCAGAAAATAATGCCAATCGGCCACAAATCTCTCATTCCTTTCCAGCTCCGGCGTATCGATAAACCGTTTCACCTTCACCTTGGACCGGCTGGTTTTTCTGCATTCATTCACCTGAAGAAAGTAGCGGAACCCCCCGTCCTCGTAAAATCTGCCCAAGGGGAACAGCCTGCACAGGCCCGGCCGAAACGGGTGGACCCGGCAGCGGCCGTTTTCATCCAGAAAACCGCAGGCCTCCCCCTCCCCTTCCATTTTCAAATGGGGAAGGATGAGGCCGTCCTCCACATGGAGGTCCAGATATCCGGAAAACAGCTCATCCATCCCCACTTTTCCTAAAATATTCAGGCGATAGATATCCAAAGGATCCAAAACCACCGAACTGCCCATCCCGCGGCAGCAGGCTGAACAGCCCTCGCAGCCGCCGCAGCCTGCCCGGACCATATCCTCCGGCCCGTACAGCTTTCCATCGGAGATCTCTTCCATGCGAACCTCCCGCTTCATGCCTCTCCCTCCATTCTTCTACTTCCAAAGCTCATCGCTGTCCAGAATAACCGTAAAGGGACCGTCATTCACCAGCCGCACCTCCATCTGCGCTCCGAAACGTCCGCTTTCCACCTTTTCGGACCAGCGGCGGCAGCCCTTCAGCACATACTGATACAGCCGATCCGCCTCCCGGGGATCCCCCGCCTTAATAAAGCTCGGCCGGTTTCCCTTGCGGCAGTCCGCATAGAGGGTAAACTGACTTACCACCAGCAGTTCTCCTCCCACGTCCCCCAGGGAAAGATTGGTCTTTCCGTTTTCGTCTTCAAAAATTCTCAGCCGGCCCATCTTGTCCACCATTCTGTCCGCAGTCTCCTCATTGTCGCCTTCCTGAACGCCAAGCAGGATCAGAAATCCCTTTCCGATTTCTCCCACAATCTGTTCCTCCACGGTCACCGACGCGGAGGTGACGCGCTGAATCACCATTCTCATTGCAGTTCACTCCTCTCCGTTCTTCTCTTCTACATCAGATGCACCTTTTTGCACAGCCGCAGCAGCCTGGTCCCCATGGGCATCTCTGCAAGCTCATTTTCCCTTACGGTCCCTGTGACCACCACGCCGGCTCCGTAGATCGCCATGGCTGCCGGAACGGAAATCAGCAGGCCCAGGGCGTTGGAGTGAAGCAGCAGATAGACCAGATGATACAGGGCAAAGGCTGCCGCCCCCATAACCGCCGACACCAGGAAGGGCTTCACAAAGGTGGTCATAACCTCCTGACGGTATTTCATGGCTCTTCCGATGGAAATCCAGTTCAGCACGCAGACCACCAGGGCAAAGGTCACATTTCCCACCACCATGCCGTACACTCCCCACTCCAGCTTATCCAGCATCACATACACCAAAACGGCATGGATCGCCAGAGAAATGGCTGAATGGGTCACCGATCTGACCATCTGATCGATTCCCTGGAGCACCGCATTGGTCACGGTAGACAGAGAAAAAAACACCACGGCGGAAGCGCCCATCATCAGCAGCTGAGCCGACATCTTTCTGCTGTCTCTGAAAAGCAGCTGAAGAATGGGAGAAGCCAGAACTCCCATCCCTACGGCGCAGGGAATGGCGATGAGCATATTAAATTTTACGGTCATATAGATCTTCCTCCGCACTTCCCCGTACTTTTTCATGGTTTTGGACATGACAATGCTGGGAATCATAGATGCGCCCAGGGAGGTGGCGATGGCCACAGGCACATTGGTAAGCAGGCGGTATTTGCCGCTGTAGATTCCCAAAAGCTCCATTCTCTCCTTTTCTCCGAAGCCTTTTCCTCCCATAATAATGCCGAACATGGAGTTATCCACCGTTCCGCTCAGCTGATACACCGTCTGGCTGAGGATAATAGGCACTACGGTGAGAATCAGAGCCACCGCTACTTTTTTATAAGAAGAGCAGCGCTCCTCTCTGCGGGCACTGTGGCCCCGGCGGTACAGAATCATCACTGCGGCCAGAAACAGAAACGCAGCCAGAGCTCCCACAAACGTTCCCAGCGTTCCTCCGGCAGCCCCGTAGGAAGCGGGATTCTCTTTGTCCGCAAATCGTTTCATGAAATCGTAGGAGGCCCAGATGCTCACTCCCGCATGAACCACCTGCTCAATGATCTGAGAAATGGATGTGGGGATCATATTTCCCCTTCCCTGGAAAAAGCCGCGGAATACGCCCATTATGGAAAAAACCAGAATGGTAGGCGCCATTACCCGAAGAGGCAGAGCGCTTCCCGGACTTTTAAACAGGACGCTGGCAATCAGATCGGCCCCGGCCAGCAAAAGAACCGTCATAAGCCCTCCGGTGATCACGCCGAAGGCGATTCCGCAGTCAAACACCCGTTTTGCGTCTCCCGGCCTTCTTCCTCCCCGGCTCTGGGCGATCTGCTTGGACACAGCCAGAGGCAGACTGTAGGACGACAGAATCAGACCGATGTTGTAGATCTCATAAGCCGTATTGTAGTATCCGATTCCCTCATCTCCGAGAATCCTGGTCATGGGAACCTTATAGAACAGTCCGATCAGCCGCACCACGATCCCGGCTGCCGCCAGAATGCTCCCCTGTACCAGATAATTATCGTTTTTCTTGCCCATTGTCACCCGTCCTTCCTGTTTCTTCTCTTATGTATCGTTTCAAAAACAGTCCCATTTTATCACAGGGCGCGGCTGTTTTCAAGGATTTCAAAAACAGCCGCGCCCCTTTCCTCAGGCTTCAGTCCCGCTTCCGCCTGCGCTTTATTTTTTCTCGTATTGAACGGTCAGATCATTGCCCTTTACCCGAACCTTTGCAGCTGCCCCGCTGATCAGCGGCATCATAGGCGGAAGATGGCCGAAATCCGCGTCCATGATCACCGGTACGCCGCAGGAAGACAGCAGTTCCGTCACCGCCCGGTACTGATCCAGCCCCATCGCCTGTTCTCCGAAACAGAGAGGACGTCCGATGAGAAAGCCTTTCACATGGCGAAACCATCCGGCCTGCTTCAGCTCCCAGATGGCCCGCCGAATGGCCATCACTCCCAGATCGCAGGATTCCAGAAACCAGATAATTCCGTCATCCTCATATCGGGCGGAAAACTCCTCCGCCCTGTCATAGCAGGTTCCCGCCAGATTGGCCAGGCAGTCCAGGCAGCCGCCTGTCAGGCGGCCGGAAAATACCAGTTCCTCCTCCGGTTCTGCCTGTCTGTCTCCCACAAAGCTTCGGAGCACCTTCTCCTCAGTCAGCTCGTAGGGAGCCAGCGGATCTTTCCCCTCCTCAGGAACCCCCGGACCGGCCGACCTCTCCCAGTCCGGATATCCCTTCACCTCCGTCTTCCGTCCCCGTATCAGCTCATAGGCATCCCTCAGAGACGGATGCCACGGCTCCATTCCGAAGGACGGGGCGCAGGGGCCGTAGACAGACGCCGTATCGCACAGCGTGTTCAGCAGAAAGGTGAAATTGGTATTGTCGGAAAATCCCATATACCATTTTGGATCAGCCTGCCGGATCCTTTCAAAATCCACGTAATCCAGGGTCTCGCACATCAGCTCTCCGCCGCCGCAGGAAATGAGAACGTCATTTTCCTTTCTGCAGTACCACTCCGTCAGCTCCTTCCCGCAGGCTTCCGGCGTATTGCTGATTCCGATCCCTCTCTCCTCATAACAGTTGGGCCCCGGATCCAGCCCGTGTCCCATAGCGGCAAACACCTCCAGACTGTGATCAAACATCACTCTGTAAGGTCCCCTGGCGCAGCCGAAGGACGGGGCCACAAATCCGATGGTCCCCTTTTCTCCCAGTGGTTTCGGATATTTCATGACTTCCTCCTTTTCCCGTCAGCGGATCCAGTGGATCCTGCTCTCTTCATAGCGATCCTGCTGCGCCCGTTCCTCTGCCGGATACCCGCAGGAAACCAGGGCGAAGGCCTCCAGTCCTTCCGGATTCCCCAGAACCCGGTTGACCGCATCCATCCGTTCCCTTATGGGAGCAATTCCCATCCAGCAGGTTCCCAGCCCCAGGTCCGCCGCCTCCAGCATCAGATTCTCCGTAGCAATGCTCATATCAATTTCCGCATAAGCGGGAGCGGTCAAACCCTCCGTACGGAAGCAGGGCACAATGGCCATGGGAGCGTCTTTTAAAAATCCTGCGTAAGGGCTGCACGCGGCCAGCTCTCCGATCTTCTCTCTGTCCGTAACCACAAAAAATTCCCAGGGCTGCTGATTTCTCGCAGACGGAGCCGCCATGGCAGCCCGCAGTATTTTCTCCGTCTTCTCCGCCTCCACCGGCAGACTCTTATACTTTCTCACACTGATCCGCTTGAAAATTGCATTCATTTTCCATGCCCTCCTTTCTGCCTACAGAGGCTTTCCGGCCAAAATTTCCTGGTAATCCCTGTAATTGTCCTCCAGCAGCTTAGGCGTATCCAGACCGTAGGGACATTTCTTCGAGCAGGCTCCGCAGTGGAGACAGCCTTCGATCTTTTTCATCATGGCCTGCGCCTTCTCCGTCAGCTGCACCTCTGAAGGAGAACGGCGGATCAGCAGGCTCATCCGGGCACAGGTATTAATCTCAATTCCCGCCGGGCAGGGCATGCAGTAGCCGCAGCCCCGGCAGAAATTTCCCGCCAGCTCTTTTCTGTCCCTTTCAATCACCGCCTGCAGCTCTCCGTCCAATCTGGGCGGCTGATCCATAAAGCTCAGAAATTCCTCCAGCTCCTTCTGCCGCTGAATTCCCCATATGGGCAGCACGCCTTCGAAGCCGGCCAGATAAGCGTAGGCGGCAGCCGCATTGGTAATCAGTCCTCCTGACAGAGCCTTCATGGCGATAAATCCCATATCCGCCTGTCTGCACTTCTCCACCAGCTCCAGATCTCTCTCCGTCGCCAGATAGCAGAACGGAAACTGAAGCGTTTCGTACAGTCCGGAGGCAACCGCTTCCTCCGCCACATGAAGGCGGTGGTTGGTGATTCCGATATGACGTACCATTCCCTGCTCCTTTGCGTCCGCCATGGCCTCATAAAGCCCTGTCCCGTCCCCCGGTTTGGGACAGAAAGCAGGATTGTGGAACTGAAAAATGTCAATGTAATCCGTTTTCAGAAGCTTCAGAGAGGTTTCCAGATCTCTCTTCAGACCGTCTCCGTCTCCGGCCGGAGTTTTTGTGGCCAGATAAATGTCCTTTCTCACGTCCCCCAGCGCTTCTCCCAGCTTTTCCTCACTGTCGGAGTAGGACCGGGCCGTGTCAAAAAAGCGGAAGCCTCCCTTATAAGCATTCCGGAGCAGCTCCACCGCTTTCTCCATGCCCACTCTCTGCACGGGAAGCGCGCCGAACCCGTTTTTGGAGACCGTAATCCCCGTTTTCCCCAGCGTAACCATATCCTTCATAGTAAAACCCCTCCTTTTTCAAATGCTCATATATGGTCCATTATACAAAAAAAGCAGGCGGAAATGCAATCCTTTCCGCCCGTCAGCCGCAGGCACAGCCCTGCCTTTATTTTTCTTCTGTCTCTTCTCTCAGAATACAGCCTACGGGCTGATTCTTCATAATGCTTCCCACACACTTTCGGTTGCAGTAAATGCAGTAGCGGATCTGGTCCTCCCTTCCCTGCTGCACTTTTTCCGGCCACCGGGGATCGGCGATCAGCTGTCTGGAAAGTCCGACCAGGCCGAAGCCCTGCTGCAGAAGCTCTTCCGCATAATCTCTGTGCTGAATTTTTCCCACAAGGCACACCGGCTTCGTACTGCAGGCCAGCACCGCCTCTCCCAAACGGCGGAAGCAGCCCTCTCCCTGAAGCAGAGGATGAGCGGCGGAGGGAATGGTGTCCCGCAGGTTGGAATGATTGGCCACGGCCACATGGAAGCTGTCCGCACCGGCCTCCTCCAAGGCGCGCACAAACTCCGGCACCTCACCGATCAGTGCCCCGCCCCGTCCCAGAGCCGGATCCTCCGTGCGGACAGTGAGCTTATAATCCACAGCCAGTCCGGGAGCGGCCTGTTTTACCGCCCGAACCACCTGGGCCGGAAATGCCGTGCGTTCCCGGAAGCGGTCCGTCCTGTGGTTGAACAGCGCCGAGGAAAAGCTTCCCAGAAGGCGGTCCCCGTGGATCTGTACAATCCGAAAGCCGGCGGCCTGAGCGTTGACGGCGGCCTCGGCAAACAGGGCGATGATCTCCTCCGCCTGCTCTGTGGTCAGACTGTCGCAGTAGCCGTCCACGTTTTCCGCCATTCTCCGGCGGACCTCGTCTCCGCCTAAGCTCATCCTCTGGCGGAACAGCCCTCCCACATACGCCAGGTCATATTCCTGAAAGAACAGCTGAGGAGCCGCCTCGCAGCCTTCCTTCCGGCAGATCTCCAGGATCTCCCGAAAGTAGGGGAAAAATTTCTCCGAATCCAGGGAAGGAGCCCCCAGCATGGAGGGCTGAACCGCCACATCCGGCAGAATGATCAGTCCCGTTCCCCCTTCTGCAATTTCTCTATAAAAATCCGTGCCTCTTTCTCCCAGAGAGGTGGGGGCGAACACAATTCTGTTTTTCAGCTCTGCTGATCCCAGCTTCACCGGCTCAAATAATTTCTCCATGGTTTTCTCCTTTATTTTCTGATTTTATTGACTTAATCAAGTAATTTCCCATAGAGTACCACTTTTTATTGACTTTGTCAACTTTTTATTTCCCAGCCTCAGAGCCTTCTGCCGGCAGACCGGAGAATTCTCTCCAGTTCCCGGTCTCCCAGCTCCCACACAGGCTTTACCGGCTCCGGCTCCCCGCTGAAGGAACCGATTTTTTTCTCAAACCACACCACATCCAGCCAGCTTCCGTTTTTATATCCCGTATTCCTGAAAACCCCCATCCGCTGAAACCCCATCCGCTCATGAAGCCTCTCGCTTTTCGGGTTGGGAGAAACCACACAGCCGTAAACCGTCCGTACTCCCTGACGCTTCAGCAGTTCCAGCAGGAGCTCATAGAGCGTTCTTCCCAAGCCTTCGCCCGTACGGCTTTGGTCCAGATAGATGGACAGCTCCGCATCCCACTGATAAGCTGCCCGCTCAAAGGGCCTGTGGGCATAGGCATAGCCGGTGATCCGCCCGTTTTCCTCGCACACCAGATAGGGATAGCCTTCGTCTCTGATCTTCCGAATCCGCTCCCCGAACTCCTCCTCCGAGGGCAGACAGTATTCAAAAGTAACGGAAGTATCTATGTACTGTCCGTATATTTTCAGAAGCTCCCTGCTGTCCTCTTCCTCTCCAAACCGTATCGTCATGGCTTTGCCTCCTGCTGAGCCCACTCCCGGCTCCCTCTTTCCGAATCCTTCATCATTTCCTCCATTTCCCGGACGTATCTGCTGCCGCTCCCCACTCTCATCCACATTTCGTATCCGAAGGTGGAGGTCACTACCTTTCTGTCTATGGGATTTCCGGAACAGTAGTCCAGATACAGGTTCGCATAGAGCTCCAGCATCCGCTCCTCCCCTTCTCCGGAAATGGCCAGATGATGCTTTCCGGTCTGATACCGGATCACATCCTTTACCAGCTCGGGGCCCGTACGGGCAAAATCCAGCAGTACTCCGTCCGTGCTGCCCTTTCGGGCGGCATACCGCCCCACGTCCGTCTCTTCCGTCTTAAATTTCAAAAGGCCGTTTTCATCCCAGCCCAGCACCCCGTACTCACAGGGAGGAATGGAATAAGGGCCCAGTACGATCTCCGTGATCCCGTATGCGTCCTCCTCCGTCCCCGGCTCTTCTTTATGCTTTTTCACTCTCTGGGCATGAAGATGGCCGCTGACATAGAGAGGAATCTGAAATTTCTCCAGCAGCTCCGTCACCGCCTCCCCGTTTTCCAGGGTGCACTCCGTCTTATACAGACGGCTCTCCTGCAGCAGATTGTGATGAGCCACCGGAAGGACCAGAGCTCCCTGCTCCCTCGCCTCTTCCAGCTGCTCTTCCATCCACTCCAGAGTTTCCTCCCGAATCCGGCCGTTTACCAGATTTCTCTCCTCATACTGGCAGCTGTCCAGCATCATCACCCAGTGACTTTCATCCAAATGATATACGTAGCTTAAGGATGCCTCATCCCGGGAAGCCGCCTCGTCATAGCCGAACCGGCGGTAAATCTCATAAAAATCCTCACCGGTCTCCAGTCTGTCCGTCCCCTGCCTCTCATCGTCGAAGTAAACGGACGCCCGCGGATTGTTGATATCATGATTGCCGGGAATGACCAGCACCGTCACTCCGGCCTGCTCCGCTTTCAGAAGCTTTTCCGCCAGTTCCTCATGGTTCTGCCTCTCCCCGTTATGAGTGATGTCCCCTGCCAGAATCAGGGCGGACGGCTGCTGCCGCACCGCCTCCTCCAGGAGAGCATCCACCATCTCTTCACTGTACTGATCCGGCTTGCCGTCATCCTCTTCCCGCATCATGGCAAGGAATGCCTCTCCCCCGTCATGGGTCCGCGGGCTGAGATAGTGGAGATCCGATGCCAGCATAACCCACGGAAGGCCCTCTTCCTCCGGCTCCTCCCGCTCCGGCTCCGAATCGCTTTCTTCTCCCGCTTCGGAAGGTGCCTCTCCGTCCGGCTCCTCCCGGCCGGTTTCCCATTCCCTTTCTTCTCCTTCGTTTTCCCCCTCTGTTTCCTCCTCCCCACTGTCCGGCTCTTCCCGGCAGACTTCTGTCTCTTCATATTCCGGGTTCCAGGGCTTCATGCCCAGTCCCAGTCTGAGAAACAGCACTGCCGCAAAAATCCCCCCTAAAAGAAGGAAGAGCAGCCCCAGCCAGGCCGCCCCCCTCAGCAGTTTATGTATTCCGTCTCTCATAAATCAGGCCTTTCCGTGATGTCCGTTTTCCATGTCTTATTTATGATAGGGCGTTCCTCCCAGGATGCAGAAGCCGCGGTACACCTGTTCCAGAAGCACCACGCGCATCAGCTGGTGGGGAAAGGTCATGGGGGAAAAGCTCAGCTTCCAGTCCGCCCGGTTCAGTACCTCGTCAGACAGGCCCAGAGAGCCGCCGATGACAAACACCACATGGCTGACTCCTCCCAGCCCCAGCCGGCCCATCTTCTCCGCCAATTCCTCGCTGGAAAGCATCTCTCCCCGAATCGCCAGGGCAATCACATAGGCCCCGTCCCGGATCTGGGCCAGAATCCGCTTTCCCTCTTTTTCCCTGATCTGCCGCTCCGCCGCTTCCGATGCTCTGTCCGGCGTTTTTTCATCCGCCACCTGAATGATCTCCAGCCTGCAGTACCGGCTCAGCCGCTTGGAATATTCCTCCACAGCCTGCTGATAAAACTTTTCCTTCAGCTTTCCCACTGCCACCACAGTCACTCTCATAGCGGGAACTCCAGCAGCATGTCGTACCAGCGGGCCCCGCCGTGTACGGACCGGGAAACTCCCAGGTTCACATAGCCGAATTTCTCATAGTAAGGGATCAGCCGATCCTTGCAGGTAAGGATCAGTCCTTTCCGTCCGGCCTCCCGGGCCGCCCGGATCATATGCTCCATCAAGGCCGCAGCTACGCCCTCCCTTCTTCTGTCCGGCACCACGTCCAGTCCGAATATGCTCTGATAGGCGCCGTCCGGCTGATGAAATCCCGTATCCTCAAACATTTCATCGCAGATCGTCCTGCGGTCCGTGACCGCCCCGTTGATCATGCCGATCAAACGGCCGTCCTCCTGCTCCGCCACAAAAAAGCTGTCGGGGAATGCCAGCAGCCGCTCCCGGAACGCATCGATCCCCGCCGCCTCCGCCGCCGGAAAGCATTCCGCTTCTACGGCAGCAACCGCCTCCAGATCCGCCATTCCGGCTGTTCTGATTCTGTAATTCATGGTCTGTCTCCTTTCGGTCTTTCCGTCACACCCGGAAATAATACCCCACGCCCCACTTCGTATGCACATACTTGGGATCGCTGGGGCTGGGCTCGATCTTTTCACGCAGTCTTCTCACATGGACGTCCACAGTCCTCGCATCGCCGCTGTCCATGGCCTTGTTTCCCCACACATAAGTGAGCAGGGCCTCTCTGCTGTATACCTTATTGGGATTGCATACCAGAAGCTCCAGCAGGTCGAATTCCTTGGCCGTAAGGTTGATCTCCCTCTCTCCTATGAACACCCGTCTGGCCTCCAGATCCATCTTTAAGTCGCCTGCAGATACCACCCTGTTTTCCGTCTTGCGGTCCGCTCTGCTCCTCTTGGAATTTCTTCTCATAATAGCCCGGATCCTGGCTTTCAGCTCCAGACTATTAAAGGGCTTTGTCACATACTCGTCCGCTCCGTACTCCAATCCCAGAATCTTGTCCATATCGCTTCCTTTGGCTGTCAGCATAATAATGGGCATCTCGGAAAATTCCCGGATAGCCTGACACACCTCATACCCGTCATGCTTAGGCAGCATCACATCCAGAAGGACAATATCGTACTCCCTGGCCTTTGCCATATTGATGGCTTCCTCTCCGTCATATGCACAGTCCACTTCCATCCCGTCCTGTTCCAGGCTGAAGCGGATCCCTTTTACAATTAATTTCTCATCATCCACAACTAACGCTCTTGCCATTTCTTTTCCCCTTGACTACACGCTGATCTGATCTTTTATTTTTTCAAATGCCCCTTCCTTGATTCCGGGGACCTTCATAATATCTTCCACAGTCCGGAATCCGCCGTTTTCTTCCCGATATCGGATAATATCCGCCGCTCTGGACTCACCGATCCCCGTCAGGGTCATCAGCTCCTCCGCTCCGGCCTTATTGATATTGATCCTGCCTGCCGTCTCCTCTCCCCACAGGGAAAGTCCCTTTTCCTCGGCTTCCTTTACGGAAGGAACGCAGATTTTCATTCCGTCCTCTGTCGGTTCCGCCAGGTTTAAATACTGGGAAGCCGCCTCATCCGTAAAGCCTCCTGCCTGCTCTACGGCCTGAAAAATGCGGCTTCCCTCCGGTACCTGATACACTCCGGGGCACTCTACCTCCCCGCAGATATGTACATAATGATAAACAGGAGTCTGGGACTGCGCTTCTGCTTCCGTCAAAGCGTATTCTCCCAGACTCTCCGTCCGTACCTCACTGATATTTTCTGAAACCAAGCCGCCTTTGCAGCTGTGGCAGATCCCTGCCCCGGCCATGAAAACAGCGGCTAAAATCGTCTTCCAATATTGTTTTTTCACAGTTCTGCGCCCCTTTCTCTTCCGGCGCAGAAGCCATGTTCAGCCTGACAGTTCTATTTTACATAAAACCTGTCCGGAAATCAACTGCGAAAAATAATAATTCCTCCGATGGCCACCGCCGCGCCCAAAGCCTTTTTCCACTGAAACGGAACCTGCTCCGTTCCGAAAAGGCCGAACAGCTCTATGGCATAGGCCACCAGAATCTGAGAAACAACAATGAGGAGCGCCGCCCTGGCCGGGCCCAGACTCCCCATGCTTTTGATCACCGTGTACGTGATGAACGCTCCCAGAATCCCTCCCGCCAGCATATATCTGGGCTGGACCCGGACCAGCGTCCATACGTCCTCTCTTCCGGAAAAAAACCAGATCACCGCGCAGGTGATCAGGGCCGTCAGCTGCACCCAGCCGGCAGACACCCATACTCCCGTCTGCTTCGTCACCTCCGTGTTAAACACGCCCTGAACACTCATCAGAGCTCCTGAAAGCAAAGCTGTCAGTATACCCCACATCGCCGTTTCCTCCATCTCTCATTGATTTCCCTTAGGATTTCCTGAAAATGGAGAAATTATTCTTCCAAGGCTCTGCCTGCGTCAGTTTCTCTTCTTTCTGCGGGAAGCGGCGGCCCTCGCCAGATGCTCCGCCAGCACCGCCGTAGTCACTGCTCCGATGCCTCCCGGAACTGGCGTCGCCATGGCAGCCTTTTTCCCCACGGAATCCAGATCCATGTCGCCGCAGAGGTTTCCGTTCTCATCCACATTGATTCCCACATCCACCGCTATGGCTCCGTCTCCCGCGAACTCACCGGTGATCATCCTGGGGCGGCCTGCGGCAGCCACCAGAATCTCTCCCTGGCGGCAGACAGCCTCCAGCTCTTTCGTCCTGGTATGGCAGACCGTGACCGTAGCGTTCTCTTTCAGCAGGAGCATGGCCAGCGGACGTCCCACTACCATGCTTCTGCCTACGATCACAGCCCGCTTTCCTTCCAGAGGGATTTCATAGGCCTTCAGCAGACGGATCACAGCCTCCGCCGTACAGGGAGCAAAGCCCGTCTCATCCCCCTCAAATACCTTGGCAATGTTTTCCGGACAGATTCCGTCCAGATCCTTTTCCGGGCAGATCATCCGCCGGATCTCCTTTTCGTCCAGCTGAGGAGGAAGCGGACGGAGAAGCAGAATCCCGTCGATCCTCGGATCTTCATTGATTCCGGAAAACTCCCTTCGGAAGACCTCCATGTCCACATCCGCCGGGAAAGAGACGCTCACTGCGTCCATTCCGAATTTTTTCATTCTGGCAAGGGCGCTCTTTTCATAGGACAGATCATCCGGCCTTTCTCCTACCCGCACCACTGCCAGCACAGGCACATATCCGTCCATGGCCGCCAGCTGCCGCTCCACTTCCTCCCGTATCTTTGCGGAAACCTCCGCTCCCTTCAGTAAGACCATCACATCCTCCTTTTTCTTCCCATCTATTTTTTCGCTATTTCAGGCGCTCCAGCACTTTTTCGTAAATCCGGTCCGCCGCCTCCGTTCCCTTCCGCACCATTTCATCGGCGCGAAGGTTCAGCTTGGCTGCTCTGTCCCTGTCCGTCATGGACCCGGTGTTGATGTACACGTTCATAGCAGCTCCCGCAACGGCTGTCCTGATAAACTGAACGGCTACGCCCACGTCACTCACTGCCATCACGCTTCCCTTTTCCTCCAGCACCTGAAGAATCTCCAGCATTTCCATGCCTGCCTCCATTACCTGCAGGGGAACCAGGCTGGCAGCCAAGAGGCGCTCCTCCATCACCTGACGCTTATGCTCTTTTTCCTCCTCCGTGCCGGCAGGAAGGCGGTACGCCTCTGCCAGAGGAGCAAAAACACGCTCATCCTCTGCGGCCAGCTCCATAAACCTCACCTGCAGCTCCTGCATCTGCGCCAGCAGCCGGGAGATCTCCTCCTCCCACCGGGCATATTTTTTCTTCCCCAAGGTCAGATTGGCCACCATCTGGCCCAGACCGTTTCCTATGGCTCCTCCCATGGCGGAGGCTCCGCCTCCTCCCGGTACGGGGGCCTTGGAAGAAAGCTCCTCCAGAAATGTCATGAATTCCATTCTTTTTTCTCCTTCCTTTTCCGCAGCCGAACACCTGCCGCAGTACACAGAATCAGTATGAGAATACTCCCGGCCGTCACCCAGGCCCCCAGCCGCAGGCCCTCCGGTTCATAGGACATCTCCACCCTATGGCTTCCCTCGGAAAGCTCCACCGTAAGGAAGGTGTCAAACAGCTTCCTCGTCTCCGTTTCCTCTCCGTCCACCTTTACGGTCCAGCCCCGGTCATAGGGAATGCTGGTGTAAAGAAGGCCTGCCCGCTCCATGCGGATGGTTCCTTCCAGGACTGTGTCCGTCCATTCCGTTATCTCCCACGCTTCCCTGCTCAGGATGTTGTAGACCTCCTCCAGAGCCTGATCGGAGAAGCGGTAGATTCTGGCTTTCATATCCGCCCCTGCCTCTTCCTGGCAGGTAAGCAGAATCTCCTCTCCCGGCTGGCATCTGCCCAGCTCCAGCAGATAGCCTCTGTTTACGTTGTCATAAACCGTGCTTTCCTCCCCCCAGCTCACCTTTACCTTCTTCACCTGGCGGTTGGAAATGTAAGCGTAGTAATCTCCTTCCTCCTCCACTGCGTAGGAGTAGGTGCTTCCTCCGTCCTGGCCGAATACCTCCTCCAGCGCCGGGGCCGTCCCCAGAACGCTGCACAGATCATTCTGCACCTCCGCCGGATTTCCCAGATCCAGCTGCCAGTTGTCCTCCAGATCCATGGGGATTCCGAAGCCCACCGGCAGCGTATAGGCCTTCCGGTACAGCCAGGTGTCCCCCTCCTGTCCCGCCAGGGTCAGCAGCGGATTGCTCCCCTGATTCCAGGAATAAAGCCCGTAGCGGATGGACAGCAGGGAGTCCACCAGAGGCGTGCTCCCCTCGATGCTGTACGCATTGGTGGAGGCTTCGCAGCCCATTTTCCGGAAGAAATCGGTCATATCTGCGTTGGCCGTGGAGGAAAACAGGGACACGGTGGGAAAATTCATCCACGCTCCGTCATTCTTCGTCTTTCCGTCCACCTTTTCAATCCGGTAAAAGGTATCTGCCGGCATCAGACCGGACACCAGCTGCTCCACATCCTGATTGTCCTTCACATAGGCCGTCCGGCTGGTGGTGGTCACGCTGGTAACGGCCGTATTGAGGGCGGCTTCCAGGGAAACGGTCAGGAGAGCCAGAAGCACCAGCAGGTTTCCGTTGATTCTCCCCTTCCTGTACAGATAGATCAGTCCCTCATACAGCGCCAGGAAAAGGATGGCTCCGTAGAATACGGCAAAATGGAAGCCTTCATCCGTCACGGTCTGCTCCGCCAGCAGCACAAAGCACACTCCGCCCCAGAAAGCAATGACGGTGTGCTTCCACGGCGTCTCGCTGAGATACATATATGCCCGGTAGCACATAAGCAGCATCAGAAATACATAAATAAAGGACTGGCGGCAGGGAAGGCTGTTGGGATAGTGGAGCCCGTGCCAGATAAAATTCAGGACATTCACGGAAAAGCTGGCGAAAAATATCATCAGCAGCGTGCAGTATACGGCTTTCTCCTTCACAGAGATTCTTCTGCATGCCAGATACAGCAGAAAGAACAGGAACACCGCCACGCCGCAGTAAATATTGGGCCAGTGGTCCAGGCCCACCTCCACCTCCACATTTCCGATATGCCTTGCCAGCATATCGATAATGGAAAAGTAGCTGCTCAGAGTTTTCGGGAAATTTACGTCCCCGGAAGCCGTCATCTGAAGAGCAAATATTTCAGGAAGCAGCACCACCGCAGCCATTCCTCCCGCAATCAGGGAGCAGCCGCCGAACTGCAGGCCGTTATACAGATACTCCTTCACCGGCTTTTTCGGCTCCAGAATCAGCAGGCAGACAAAGTAAATGACCAGAAAAAGGCAGACCATAATGGATATATAATAATTGGAAAGAATGGAAAGCCCCAGGGCAGTGCAGTAAAGCAGACCCTTCCGCTCCTTCACCAGCCGTTCCAGTCCCAGCATAACCAGGGGGAACAGCCAGATGCAGTCCAGCCACATGATGTTCCAGCTGTAAGCGGCCATATAACCGGACAAAGCATAGAAAATCCCGAAAAAGGCTGCGCCGAAATCTCTGGTTTTGCAGTGCTTTCTCAGATACCAGGCAAAGGTCAGGCCGGAAAGCCCGATTTTAACCACGATCAGGTAAGTCATGAACTCAATGATGTAATTCTTCGGACACAGCACAATCAGCCAGTTCACCGGACTGGCCAGATAATAGGCGTAAAGAGCTGCAAAATTCACTCCGCCTCCCACATCCCAGCTGTACAGCAGGCTGCCTCCCGTGCGGAGCTTATGGTGAAACTCCGAGAAGAACGGGGCATACTGATGATACATATCCGTTCTCAGAAAGCTGTTTTCTCCGAAAGGGAAAATTCCTCTCTGTATGAAAATAATGATCATCACTGCCACCGGGACCCAGAAGGCTGCCGCCAGACCGTCCCTTGGACGTACCAGGCTCGCCCGGACTACGCCCGGCTTTTCCGGCCGTCCTTCCTCTTCCGTCTCCCGCCTCTTTTCCTCTCTGTTCTCCGTCTCCCGCCGTATGTCCGGTTCCGTCCCGGGACCGGCAGGAGCTGCCGTCCGGCTTTCCTTCTCCGCCGCCGGCTCCGGAATCTCCTCTGTCTCCTCTTCCCCGTCCAGTTCCTCGATGATCAGTTCCTCCTCATCTGCAGGCGCCGCATTCCCTGTCTCCGGTTTTTCCGGAACCGCGCCGCTTTTCAGTCCTCTCTCCATCTCTCTTTTCTCCATAACTCCCAGAATATCATCCAGCTCCCGGGCAATCCGTCCGCTCTCTTCCCGCTTCATATCACTTTTTCTCCGGTCCTTTCTTTCTGAATATGATCAGCTTGCTGAATACATAATTCAGGACCAGGGAAATGGCCGATACCGCCACCTTGCATATCATGTCCTGACGAATATTCAGACCGTCCACCATAAATACCATGGCAGCGTAGGTAAACACCGCCGTAAACAGTCTGCAGGCGAAAAAGCTGGTGATCTCCTTTACAAGATAGTTCAGACGGAGATCGAAGTTCTCAAAAACAAACAGCTTGTTTGTCACATATGCAAACAGAATGGCAAAAAACTGGCTCAGCACCGTAGCCGCCTTGTAGCCCAGCGGAACGCGCAGCAGCGCGTAGGAGATCCAATCCACAAGGGTCGTAAGCACTCCGAAAATAAAATAGGAGACGGTCTCCCTGTTTATCAGCTTTTCCTTCCACTTTCCGATCATCTGCTTCTGTCCAATCCTTTCCTGTATTTCCGGCCGCAGGCCTTTTCCCGTTATTTTAATATACCCCGGGGAAGCTGTAAAGACCGCAGTTATTCCTCCGTTATGAGCTTCTCCTCCATTCCCCGGGAGCAATGGAGTTCTCCGTCATCGGTGATGAATACGCCCCACACGCCGTCTATGGAATCCAGCAGCTCCATTCCCTTTTCCAGTCCCAGGGAAAAGCATGCGGTGCTCAGCCCGTCTCCATCCACAGACCTGCCGGACAGAATGGTTACCGCCGTCAGTCCGTTGTCATAGGGATAACCCGTTTTCGGATTCAGAATGTGGTGATAGTTCACCCCGTCCTGCTCAAAATGGCGTTCATACACCCCGGAGGAAACCACGGACAAGTCTTCTGCCTCCACCAGCCCTATGGTTTCACTGTAGTCTCCGTAAGGCCGCTGGATCCCGATACGGAAGGGATTTCCGTCCGTATTTTTTCCGATGCAGAGCACATTTCCCCCCAGATTGATAATAGCGCTTCTCACTCCCCGCTCCTCCAGATACTCCTTCATCCGGTCCGCAATGTAGCCCTTGGCAATGGCTCCCAGGTCGATGGCTGTCTCATCGTCGGAAAACAGCACCTTATTGCCGGAAACGGATATTTTTTCATATCCCACTCTGGAAAGATTTTCCCGTATCTGTTCCTCCTCCGGCACCTTCGGATTCTGCGCCGTAAAATCCCACAGGGAGCTGAGAGGTTCGATGGTAATATCAAAGGCCCCGCCGGAAAGGCGGCTGTAGCGCAGCCCCTCTTCAATCACCTCCGCCGTGTCCTCCGATACCTCCATCTCCGCTGTGCCCGGCTCCCGGTGATTGATCCGGTAGATCTCGCTGGTCTCCTCCGTCCTGCTGAGCAGTCCCTCATAATTCCGGCACAGCTCCATACAGCCGTCCAGGATGCTTTCATCCTCCGTATCGTAGAGCGTAACCGTCACAAATGTATTCAGCAGAAACCCGGACCGGCTCACCGGCTCCGCCGCTTTCCCTGCGCAGCCCGTCAGAGCCGCCGCCAGGCAGGCTGCCGCCAGCAGCAGCCCGATCCGTCCTTTCCTCTCCGTGTTCAATCTCCATTCTCCTTTAAGCATAATATTTCCGCAATAAATACTGGATTTTTAATAGTAATAATGTTATATTATATCCATATAATTTCCGATATCAATAAGAGGCATCCATATGAAAATCAAGCAGCTTTACACATTTAAAATCGTATGTGAGGAAGAAAGCATCACCAAAGCGGCGGAACGCCTGTCTACCACCCAGCCGGCCATCTCCCGTACCATCAGCGAACTGGAGGAGGCTCTGGGCACTCAGCTTTTTGACCGTACCGCCCGGAAGATTGTGCTCAATGAAGCCGGCCAGCTCTTTCTGTCCAAGGTGATTCCCCTGCTGGAGCTCTATGAGGATCTGGAGCGGGAATTTCTGGATTCCGGAATATCCCCCGCCTTAAAGATCGGCGCCACCCCGTCAGTAGCCGGCACTCTCCTTCTCACGGTCCTTGAAAAATTCAAGGCCACCCACGGGGACGTTCAGGTCCGGGTGGTGGTGGACAGTGAAAAGGAGCTGGAAAGGCAGCTTCTTCACCGCAAAATTGATATGGCTCTCACAGAAGGCATGGCGGATGACGAGCACTTTGTGAAAGTCCCCGTGTCCTCGGAGCCCCTGGCCGTCCTCTGCTCCCCGGAATTTCCTCTGGCCTCCGCCGGAGTGATCACCGCCCCGGAACTGGCCAAGCAGCCTCTTCTGCTGAAGGAACCGGGCAGTATGGTCCGGCAGATTGTGGACAGCGCCTTTCTTTTTTTTAACCTGTCCGTTTCTCCCGCATGGACCGGCATCAGCTCCGCCGCCCTGCTGAAGGCAGCGCGGAACGGCCTGGGAGTTGCCATTCTTCCCAGAAGCCTGGCAGAAAAGGATCTGGCCGCCGGCACGCTCACCGAACTGGAGGTGGAGGATTTCAATCTGAACTGCACCACTCACGTGACGTTCCTCCAGGACAAGTATCAGACCGTTGCCTTCCAGGCCTTTGTAAACGTGATTCTTTTCTCCGTCACTTAGGGCCTCTCTTCTGTCCTATCTGCCAATAATCCCGACGATGAAAACCACCGTCGGGATTTATTTTTTCCGTAATGCTTCTTTTACGCCTCATTCTGCTCCGGCGCCGCCTCCGCAGGCGCTGCGGCTCTCTTCGGCAGCTTCTCCTCCTTCAGCAGCTTCTCCACGCTCACCAGCTTAGTGCACAGGCACAGAAGCTCCGTAGCCAGCTCCAGGTCGTTTAACGGCGGATAAGAGGGGGCAATGCGGATGTTGCTGTCATGGGGATCCTTTCCGTAAGGATAGGTCGCTCCCGCAGAGGTCATAACCACTCCTGCCTTTTTGCACCGGGCAACAATCTCCTTGGCGCAGCCGTCCATGGACTCAAAGGAAATGAAATATCCGCCCTTCGGCTTAGTCCACTGTGCGATGCCCAGTCCGCCCAGCTGCTCCTCCAGAATGCGCTCCACCGCCTCAAACTTGGGACGAAGAATATCCGCATGCTTTCTCATATGCTCCACCATACCGTGAATGTCCTTGAAAAATCTTACATTTCTCAGCTGGTTCACCTTGTCGTGGCCGATGGTCTGCACGGAAAGCTGTTTTCTGATGTCCTCCAGGTTGTTGGGCGATGCAGCCAGGGCCGCAATACCGGAGCCGGGGAAGCAGATCTTGGATGTAGACGCAAATTTATATACCAGGTCGGGATTTCCCGCTCTCTTGCACTCTGCCAGAATCTCAATCAGATGGTCCTGATCGTTGTCATAGAGATGGTGAATGGTGTAGGCATTGTCCCAGTAAATACGGAAGTCCTGGGCAGCCGGCTTTAAGCGGGCAAACCTTCTCACCGTTTCATCAGAATAGGAATATCCCTGAGGATTGGAGTACTTCGGCACGCACCAGATTCCTTTGATGGAGGGGTCGGAGGAAACCAGCTCCTCTACCATATCCATATCCGGTCCCTGAGGCGTCATGGGCACATTGATCATCTCAATGCCGAAGTATTCCGTGATAGCAAAATGGCGGTCATATCCCGGAACGGGGCAGAGGAACTTCACCTTGTCCAGCTTTCCCCAGGGAGTATTTCCCATTACTCCGTTGGTTATGGACCGGGCTACCGTGTCATACATCACGTTCAGACTGGAGTTGCCGTAAATAATCACATTGGTGGGAGCCACCTCCATCATGTCGGCGATCAGCTCCTTAACCTCCTTGATCCCATCCAGGCAGCCGTAGTTGCGGCAGTCGGTTCCGTCTTCACAGGTCAGATCATCGTTGCTGCTGAGCACGTCCATCATTCCCATGGACAGATCAAGCTGTGCCAGACTGGGCTTTCCTCTGGACATATCCAGCTTCAGATCCTTCCCCTGCATTTCCCTATACTGCGCAGTCAGTTCCCGCGCCAGAGCCTTCAGCTCGTCTCTCGTCATCTCCGCATATGCTTTCATCTTCATTTCTCCTCATCCTGTCTTATGCAATTTCATGCACGAATTCATTGCAGCAGTAACGCTTATCATTATCTATCAAAACTGTTGATTGCGCAAGTACTTTTTCGCCTTCTCTTTTCACCCTCTTCTTGACATCCCCCTCTTCCCCCACTAAAATATAGGCCGTATGACTGCATTTATATGCGTCGGAAAGGGAATATTTATGGCGGATTACCTGTTAGTGGACGGATACAACATCATATTTGCATGGCCGGAGCTGAAGGCCCTGGCCGACACCAATCTGGATGCGGCCCGCCTGAAGCTCCAGGATATTCTCTGCAATTACCAGGGCTTTAAAAAGTGCCGGGTCATCGTGGTTTTTGACGGCTACAAAGTAAAGGGAAACCCGGGAGAAGTGATTTCCTACCACAACATTCATGTGGTCTTTACGAAAGAGGCGGAGACTGCGGACCAGTACATCGAAAAGGTCACTCAGGAGATCGGCCGCACCCATCATGTGCGGGTAGCCACCTCCGACCGCCTGGAGCAGGTGATCATCCTGGGAAAGGGCGCCGTGCGCCTGTCAGCCAGAGATCTGCAGAAAGAGATCCGTGAAACGGATGAAGAAATTCACCTTCAGCATCTGGCCCGGATTCCTTCCGGAAAAAACCGGCTCTTTGACGGTGTGGATGCGGAGCTTTTCCAGTATCTGGAGGACATCCGCCTGAACAGAAAAAAGTAAGAATTCTTTAATCCTTCCGATACTGTTTTCTCCCCCTCCCTTCTGTTATAATATCCTCATCAAACATCAAGGAGGATATTCTCTATGACGAAAAAAACACGCATCATCGCCGCTCTCTGCGCCGCCGGCCTGCTGGCCGCGGGCGGGACGTTCTCATCTATGGCGGAAACCTTAGGGCCGGTCAGAATCTGGGGCCCGGTCACCGTCGGCTCTGATGACCGAATTACCGTTGACAACCACAGCTCTTCTTCCATGTCCGGAGACATTGTAATCCACATTTCCGATGATACCAAAATTCTCAATGCCGTAAACGGGATGCCGCTGGCAGCAGATCAGCTCACCGACGGGGAAACGGTTTATGCCTATGTGGGACCGGCCATGACCATGAGCATTCCCCCTCAGACCGGCGCGGAGCTGATTTTGGCCCAGATTCCGGCGGATTATAAGGTTCCTGACTATATCGAGGTAGCCTCCATGGAGGCAGAGGACGGCGGATACCGTCTCACCTCTTCGGACGGCCTGGTA
>CALWEP010000225.1 GCA_944377325.1 uncultured Lachnospiraceae bacterium | reverse complement strand
AAGGGCGCGTTTCGCATGAGCGTTCCTTCCGAGTCCGCGTATCGGGCAATGGAGACGGTGGCTTCTCACTGGAAGGAGCACAGTGCTCTGGGGAGGGCGCTGATTGAGGGGCTGACGGAGCAGGGGTGCAGGATTTTCGGAAATGGGGAGATGGAAATGGATCTGACCCAGACGTCATACTCCACCGTGCCCAGCGTAGATGTGGAGCTGGGAGACAAGAAATCCGATTGCGGGAAGGCGGCTCTGGAGAAGCTGGCGGAGGGGCTGACCGAGGGACTGGAGCGGTATTGGGGAGAAAAAGAATAATGAGAGATTAAAAACAGGATTCGACATTTTGTGCCGGATCCTGTTTTGCGATGGATGCGCTTGGCGCTGCACGTTTCTTAAGGGTGCAAGTCCTAAGTCTGCTCGGTAACGGGAAAGATACAGCCGAAGCTTATCAGTCTCTGTAAATCAACTATTAAAACCGCCGTGTACCGAACGTACGCACGGCGGTGTGAGAGGACGAGGGCTAATCACCCCTTCCTACTCGATTAGGTAAAGAATTAAGCAAGCTGAGAACTTTGGCCAGATGTATACCATGTATTATAGAAATTATGAATCAGCTCTAAGAGTGAGGCGGCTTCTGGTGAGGGCGGAGAATCTTTATGGTAAAGAAGAAGCATATAACGGTAATAAGTCTTATCCGGCTGACAGACTAAAAGATTCATATTCCTGGGAACGCAGAACTCAGGAATAATACTGATGCAGGGCGTCTGCAGTACCATCTGGCACAGAGCCTGTGTATCATTCAGCTCGCAGATAATGTTGGTGTCCATTTCATAGTCTTTTACAACGCGAAGGGCAAGCCTGTAGTCGGAAGTGTCTCTGGGAGAAAGGACCAGATTGGAGCCGCGAAAAAGGTGCAGGTCCGCAATAGGAGGATGGTCATAATTATCAGAGGCTAAATAAGACTGAGGATGGTTAGAAGAAAGAACCAAAGACATTGTTTCTTTTTTTAGGACTTCTACGTGATAAGAAGGATTTTGAATAATGGAGTCATATCCGATAATAATGCAATTAACTTCTCGCTTTTCAAGCTTTGAAAGGAGTGTTTTTGCGCGGCCTTCGGTTACGGTTAAATTGATGTTGGGGTGCTGCGGCTTAAAAATCGAAAATGCTTCTCCGAAAATTCTCAAACCGAGTTGCGATGATATCCCTAATCGAAAGGTGTTTTTCTGGGGTGATGGAGAGACAAACTTTAGACTTTTGTATAAATCATCCTGCAGAGTGAGAATCTTGCGGCAGGTGGAGACATAAAGCTCCCCGGCAGGGGTAAGAACCAGGCCGGTATTAACACGGTAGAACAGAGGCATTCCCAACTCTTTTTCCAGTTTATTCAGGTGCAAGCTTAGAGTAGACTGTGAGACGTATAAGGATTTTGCGGCTCTGGTAATATTTTTTTCGTCAGCAATAGCGACTATATATTTTAATTGTTTCAGATCCATAATACCCTCCATATTTCAAGTGTATTCTTCCGAATTAAGAAAAAAATCAGATTGTTTATTATATTATATCATGTTATGAGTTTTTTCAATAGTTGGAAATGAGTATTATGTATTGGACTATATGTGAAAAAAGTGGTAAATAATAACATATAAAACATAATTTTTATACAAAAAGCACAAAAGAGGGTAAGGAGGAGTACGATGAAAAAAGTATTAGCATGGATGTTGACAATCAGCATGATGGCAGGATTGTGTGCATGCGGAGGAGGAAGCACAGCGACCGGAACGTCTGATTCGAAAGAAGAAACGGTTGCGGAAGCTCAGGAGGAAGTCGCAGATTTCAAGATAGGTATTATGACAGACACTGTTTCAGCTACGGAAGAAAACTATCGTGCTGCGCAGACAATGAAAGAAAAATATGGTGATATGATCGTTACGGCAACTTATCCGGATAAGTCCTCTGAACTGGAGACAACAATTTCCAACGCAATGAGTTTGGCATCAGATCCGGACGTAAAGGCAATCGTTTTCTGCCAGGCAATTGAGGGAACTACGGCTGCTATTCAGAAAATCAAAGAGAAACGGCCGGATATTCTTTGCATTGTAGGCGGAATGACGGAAGATCCTACGGTAATCGGTGCAGAGGGAGTTGCGGATATCTGCCTTCAGAAAGCGACGGAAGAGCTTGGCGTTCAGATGGTGGAAGGCGCAAAGAAAATGGGAGCGGAACGTCTGATCCATTATTCTTTCCCGAGACAGATGGCAATGCAGGTGATTCACACACGGTATGAGGCAATTAAAGAAAAGTGTCAGGAACTGGGAATGGATTTTATAGAGGTTACCACGCCGGATACGCAGAGCGATGCCGGAGTTGCGGGAACTCAGCAGTTTGTATTAGAGGATGTCAGAAGAAAAATTGAGGAATATGGTCCGAATACCGCTTTTTATGCAACAGCTGTAGCAATGAATGAGCCGATGATCAAGGCAGTGGTGGAAGGAAAAGCAATTTATGTATTGCAGTCTGATCCGTCTCCCTTTAATGGATATCCGGCAGCCCTTGGAATCGAAATTCCGGAAGATAAAAAAGGCGATTTCCAATATGGTCTTCAGCAGATCAAAGAAAAAGCGGATGAGTTAGGAATGTCCGGCCGTCTTTCTACATGGAGCTTTGCCGTATATCCCATGTTTATCTGTGCTGGTGTAGAATACGCAAAAGCATGGTGTGAAGGCAAGACAAACGGAAAAGTAGATATCGATGTGCTGAAACAGAAAATGATGGAGTATGCACAAAGCGATATTACATTCAGCAATTATGTGGACAACAGCGGCAACAAGATGGAAAATGTAGTCTTTGTGACCGGTGAGCTTGTGGACTTCACAACGTTTGGCGAGCAGTAAAGAAATAGAAAAGACACAGTAACATTGGCGGAAAGGGAGGAAGGCGGTGTCCTCCCTTTTTCAATTGGAAAAGGAAGAAAGTGGGTTGAACGATGGAACAAAGCTGTGTTCTGGAGATGCAGAATATTGAGAAAGAGTATTATGGGAATAAAGTTCTGAAAGGAGTCAGCATTGATCTGAAGGCGGGAGAAATTCTGGCAATTATCGGTGAAAACGGAGCTGGAAAGTCGACCTTAATGAATGTTCTTTTCGGAATGCCGGAAATTCACGGAACCGGGGGATATAAAGGAAAGATTATTTATAAGGGAAAGGAAGTTGTTATAAAATCTCCTCACCATGCCATGGAACTGGGAATCGGAATGGTGCATCAGGAATTTATGCTGCTGCCTAATTTTACGATTACAGAAAACATAAAATTAAACCGTGAAATAACAAAGAAAAATCTCATCAGTACTGTCGGAGGGAAAAGACTGGAACTCTTAGATTTAAAATCCATGGGAAAACAGGCCAGAGAGGCTTTGGATAAAGTGGGACTCGGAGTAGGAGAATGGACGGTAGTGGAGGGAATGCCCGTAGGCTATATGCAGTTTGTGGAGATAGCCAGGGAAATCGACAAAAAAGAGATTCAGGTTATTGTATTCGATGAGCCCACGGCAGTGTTGACGGAATCGGAGTCACAGAGGCTTCTTGCGGTTATGAAAAAGATTGCCGCGGAGGGGGTAGGGATTATTTTCATAAGCCACAAGCTGGATGAGGTCATAGAAGTTGCGGACAAAATCATGGTGATGCGTGATGGTGAGCAGATCACTACTATTGCTGGGAAAAGCGCGTCGGCCATGCAGCTGGCAGAACTGATGGTAGGACGGGGCATAGACAGTTCTCAGATAGCAGAAAAAAGGAATTTTGACGGGGCTGAAAATATCCTGGAATTAAAGAATTTTAGAGTTGATATGCCCGGAGAAAAGGTGAAAGGCATAGATCTAAAAGTAAAAAAAGGAGAAATTATAGGTTTTGCAGGACTGGCAGGCTACGGAAAGCTGGGAATTGCGAACGGAATTATGGGCCTGCATCCGGCTTCGGGAGAGATGATTTTCGAGGGCAGACCTATGAAATTGAATGATACCATGTCCATATTAAAGAATCACATTGCTTTTGTGTCAGAAGACAGAAAAGGAGTAGGACTGGTCCTTGACAATTCGATCGAAAACAATATTACGGTTCCGGCCATGCAGGTACAGAAAAAGTATCTGAAAAAAGTCCTCTTTTTTTCTCAGATGGACAGAAAAAGCATTTCAGAGCAGGCCGAGAGAATGATAAAGGAGCTGAAAATCAAATGCACCGGAACCAAGCAGAAGGTGGGAGCGTTATCCGGAGGAAATCAGCAGAAAGTATGTATAGCGGCGGCTCTGGCGCTGGAACCTGATTTACTGCTGGTATCGGAGCCGACGAGAGGAATTGACATCGGAGCTAAACAGATTGTACTGGACTATCTGAAAAGGCTGAATCGGGAAAAGGGGATGACGGTAGTAATTACGTCGAGTGAATTAAAGGAATTACGGTCCATATGTGACCGGATTGTAGTTGTGACGCAGGGGAAAGTTGCAGGAGAACTGAAACCGGACGCTCCGGATGGGGAATTTGGAATGCTGATGTCAGGGGTAACAAAAAAGGAAGAGGGTGAAAGGAATGAATGAAAAGTTAAAGTCTTGCTATAAAATAATAGGGCTGCCCCGTTTGATCATAGGGGGCTTTACACTGTTTTTGTGCTTTATGCTTCCTGTTTTGGGTCTGCAGACCAGTATGCTGCTCTCCCAGTCTGTTACCAGAATTTTCATGAATATGACATTGGTTTTAGCCATGGTGCCGTCGATTAATTCCGGGATCGGGATGAATTACGGTCTGCCGCTGGGAATTGTTTGCGGACTTCTGGGCGGAGCGTTAAGCTTGGAACTGCAATGTACGGGAGCTGCGGGATTTTTGACTGCAATTCTGATTTCTGTGCCGCTGGCGGCCCTGTTTGGTTGGGGATATGGGGCTTTGCTGAATAAAGTGAAAGGTTCGGAAGGAATGATTGCTACCTATGTGGGATTTTCTGTGGTGGCTTTTATGGATATTGTATGGCTGCTGGCTCCGTTTCATAACAGTGCCATTACTTGGCCGATGGGAAATGGACTTAGAAATATTGTATCGGTAGAAGGATCATATGAAAAAATCCTGGATCATTTTTGGCTGATCCGAATAGCGGACAATGTGGAGATACCTACAGGCCTTATTTTGTTTTCACTTTTTCTCTGCGGGCTTATGTGGATATTTTTCCGGTCACGTTTGGGAGTCCGCGTCCGTGTGGGAGGAGAGAATCCCGTATATGCGAAGGCGATCGGAATTAATGTAAACCGAACGAGAGTTTTGGGAATGGTAATTTCTACATGTTTAGGAGCGGTGGGAATTATAGTCTACGCTCAGAGTTACGGATTTTATC
This sequence comes from uncultured Lachnospiraceae bacterium, assembly GCA_944377325.1. Lineage (GTDB taxonomy): Bacteria > Bacillota > Clostridia > Lachnospirales > Lachnospiraceae > Lachnoclostridium_A. The sequence goes on along the minus strand of CALWEP010000225.1, from coordinate 14,665 downwards.
AGTTTTATAATGCTCCGCTGATGATGGCATTCAGCTGTGCGGCAGCAATACTGATCGGAGGAGCAACAGTGAAAAAAGCGTCTATTTCCAATGTGATTGTAGGAACTGTTTTATTTCAGACGCTTCTTACCATAGCGCTGCCGATTGCAAACGAGATTATGCCGGAAGGAAACTTGTCGGAAATTATGAGAATTATTATCAGTAATGGCGTAATTCTCTATGCTCTTACGAAAGCAGGTGATAAAAAATGAAAAATATAAAAGAATTTTTGCTTAATAATATCGTTACGGAAATTTTCATTGTTTTATGCACAGCTGCGATTATATTATCCGACCAGACGACATCCTTTCTTCTGGAGCAGATTGTGGTGCGCTTTTTCAGAAACGGTGTACTGGTGCTTTCTCTGATTATCCCGGTTCTGGCCGGTCTGGGACTGAATTTCGGCATTGTGTTGGGAGCCATGAGTGCCCAGACAGCAGCCATTATTATTACATATTGGAATTTTGAAGGCATCGGCGCCATCTTTTTGATGATTCTTTTGAGCACACCGATTTCTGTATTTTTAGGAATACTGATCGGGAAACTGTTTAATAAAACAAAGGGACAGGAAATGATTACAGGAATGATCCTGGGCTTCTTTGCAAACGGTGTTTATCAGTTTATTTTCATGGTTCTGGTTGGCACGGTAATCCCGGTAAATAATCCGGATATTACCATTTCCGGCGGAGTAGGCCTGATCAACACCATGCAGCTCAATGAAACTGCAGTTGGAGCTTTAGATAAATTTATTACGATTTCTCTGGACAAGGCTTTTTTATACGGCTTTATCATCTATGCTTTCATAGGAATTGTGAGGGCGGTTTACACGAACAAATGGGGAACGGAAGCCGCCAGGCAGAAGTGGGGAAAAATAAAATGGTTTTATCTGGCAGGCGCAGTTGTTTACGGGGGAGCGGTGTTCTATACGAGGATCAATGAAAGATTAAACTTGGCGATGGCTTTTGTGGATGTCCCTGTATTTACCATGATTTTAGTTGTGTTTGTCGCTCTGGTGATACAGTTTCTGGTCAGCACGAAGCTGGGACAGGATTTCCGGTCTGTGGGACAGAACATGAAAGTGGCAGTGTCGGCAGGAATCAATGTGGATAAAACCAGGATAATTGCAATTGTAATATCTACGGTACTGGCAGCATGGGGACAGATAATTTATATACAGAATATCGGAAATTTTGCTACGTATACGGCCCATGAGCAAGTGGCGACATTTGCGATTGCAGCACTTCTGGTAGGAGGAGCTTCCATCAAGAAAGCAACTATAGGACAGGCATTTCTGGGCATAATTTTGTTCCATATTTTATTTACCGTAGCGCCTATGGCGGGAGCAAATCTGTTTGGAGACACTCAGATCGGAGAGTATTTCCGCGTATTTGTTTCTTATGGAGTAATTGCGCTGGCTCTGGTGCTTCATACGGTGAAGACAGTCAGACAGAAAATGCAGCAAAGGCAAAACGAAGATACAATGTAAACGGGAGGCAGAAAAAATGGGGAATGATTATTTAATAAAGGACAGAGAACCGGCAGAGCTATATCATTATTTTGAAGACATTTCCAGGATACCGCGGGTCAGCTATCACGAAAAAGAAATTTCGCAGTATCTGGTGGATTTCGCTGAAAAAAGAGGACTTTGGTACTACAGGGACAATATGTACAATGTCCTGATCCGCAAAAACGGAAGCAAGGGACATGAACAAGATGCTCCGGTTTTGCTGGAAGGCCATATGGATATGGTAGGAGAAAAGCTGGAAGATTCCGATCATGATTTTCTGAAAGATCCTATTAAGCTGATTGTGGACGGAAATATTCTGCGGGCTGACGGAACTACCCTGGGAGCCGATAACGGATGTGCGGTAGCGACCATGCTGACTATACTGGCCGATGACAGTTTGGAGCATCCGCCGCTGGAATGCATTTTTACAGTGCAGGAGGAAGTTGGACTTTACGGAGCGGAAGGATTTGACATGGGGCTGATTCATTCACGAAGGGTGATAGGGCTCGATGCGGGATCTGAAGGGGTTTTCCGGAAGGGAACGACAACCAAATACCTTATGGAGTCCGTATTAAGGGTAAACAGGGAGCCTGTAAAAGGAAATGTCTATAAATTAAAAATCGGGGGGCTTAAGGGAGGTGATCAGGGAGCCGGCATTCCTAAGGAGCGGATCAGCGCCATTGGTATGGCTGCGAGAATACTCCATTATCTTGATAAGGAAATGGATATACGAATGATTTCCATAGATAAAACAGGAAAAGGCATACCGGAAGACTGCACCTGCTTTTTCTCTCTCTGCAGCGGAGACAGAGAGAAGATGGAGGAGATTGTCAAAAGGGAAGAAGAACGGATCCGGTGTCAGTACAGGGAAAGTGATCCGGGCTTTACGGCTGAGATAATGGAAGAAATGTCGGCAGAAAAATATACCGGAATGCTGAACGGTTCGGACAGCAGCAGCTTAATTCGGGCATTGTATTTGATGCCTTACGGCGGCAGACACAGAAGTCTGGAAAGAGTGGACGAGGTGATGCTGTCTGTCATAACCAAGGGTGTTCTGACAGAAGAAGATCAGATCAGAGTTTACACGAGGATATCCTCCGAAGAAGTGATCGATGGGGAGGAGCTTCAGGAAGAACTGCGTACATATATTGATTGGACAGGAATGGAAAATATTCACGAGGAGGTAGAGTGGGGGTGGCAATGGGAGGAACACTCAAAAATCCGAGAAGTGATGGTTCAAGCATATGAAAAACTTTTTGGAAAAAAACCGCTGGTTAATATCAGTCCGGGAGGTAATGACTGTGTTGTATTTAAAAGAAAAATTCCGGAAATGGATGTAGTAACAACAGCAGCGACTTATGTTGACTATCATACGCCCAATGAGCATTTGTATATGGATAGTTTTGAAAATTTGTATAAACTGGTAATTAAAACTCTTGAACTTCTGGCCCAGGAAGGGTAAATTTATTGGCATAATTTGTGATGGAGCGTTGTAAAATAGATGAGTGATTCATCTATGAGGCAGCGCTCTTTTGGTATTATGGCATATTGATTATCGAACATTTGTTCGAAAAACAATTGACATATGGGGTGGGGAGTAGTATCATATCATCAACGGAAACAGAGGGCAAGAAGAGAATATGGGAAGGAGGAGAGATGCTGTTATGCCGCTGTCTGCAGGAAAACAGGATGCCGGAAGTAGGACGGAGCGGACGTATATAGCCATAGACCTTAAAAGTTTTTATGCGTCGGTGGAATGCCGGGAACGGGGACTGGATCCGCTGGATACCAACCTTGTGGTGGCGGACGAGAGCCGGACGGACAAGACGATCTGCCTGGCAGTGACGCCTACGCTGAAGAGTTACGGAATCCCCGGGCGGGGACGCCTGTTCGAGGTGAAGCAGCGGGTCAGGGAGGTAAACGCAGTCCGGCGCCTTCAAGCGCCGGCACATCGGCTGGAAGGCTCTTCTCCCTTCTTTTCGGAGCTGCAGGCGGATCCGTCCCTTGCCGTGGATTTTATTACGGCGCCGCCGCGTATGGCCTATTACATGGAATACAGTACCAGGATCTATGAGATCTATATGAAGTACGTGGCGCCGGAGGATATGATTGTCTATTCTATTGATGAGGTATTCATGGATGTGACGGATTACCTGAGGATTTACAGACTGTCTCCGAGAGAGCTGGCCAGGAAGATCATTCTGGATGTACTGTCAGAGACCGGTATCACGGCTGCGGCTGGGATTGGGACAAACCTGTTCCTGTGTAAGACGGCTATGGATATTGTGGCGAAGCACATACCGGCGGATCAAAACGGAGTCCGCATTGCCCAGCTGGATGAAAACAGCTACCGGAGAACTCTTTGGACGCACCGCCCCATTACTGACTTTTGGCGTGTGGGACAGGGATATGCGAGAAAGCTGGAGGAGTACGGAATATTCACAATGGGGGATGTGGCGAGGCAGTCCGTTGCGGATGAAGAACTGCTTTACAGGCTGTTCGGAAAGAATGCGGAGCTGCTGATTGACCATGCCTGGGGCTGGGAGCCCTGTACGGTTGCCGCGGTGAAGGCCTACAAGCCGGAAAACAGCAGCGTGGGATCCGGACAGGTGCTTCAGCAGCCTTATGAGGCGGAAAAGGCTGGGCGGGTGCTTTTGGAAATGGCGGATATGCTTTCCTTGGAGCTGACGGACAAAGGGCTTGTTACCGACCAGCTGGTTGTTACCGTCGGCTATGATGCGGAAAATCTTTCCGCTCCCTCCCGGAGAGAGCGCTATCATGGAGAGATCGTGACAGACCGGTACGGCCGGCAGATTCCCAAGCATGGGCATGGAACGATCCGCCTGGAAGGATACACTTCTTCATCCAAGAAAATCATGAAGGCGGCAGCAGAGCTGTTCGACCGGATTACGGACAAAGACCTGCTTGTGCGGAGACTGAACATTACGGCCGGCCATGTGATAAAGGAGTCGGATGTTCCGGGAGAAGGGGGCGGATGGGAACAGCTGAGCCTGTTTACGGATTATCGGGCTGCGGAGGAGGAGCGCAGACGGGAGAAGGCTGAGCAGGACAGGGAAAGAAAGCTGCAGGAGGCGGTGCTGGGCATCAAGAAGAGGTACGGAAAGAATGCGGTTCTCAGGGGAATGAGCCTGGAAGAAGGGGCCACGGCAAGGGAGCGGAATACTCAGATAGGAGGTCATAAGGCATGAGCGGGGACTATGATGATATTATGAATCTCCCTTATCCGATTCCATCGGCCAGACCCAGGATGTCCATGGAGGACAGGGCAGCCCAGTTTTCGCCGTTTGCGGCCCTGACCGGCTATGAAGACGCCATTGAGGAGACGGGAAGGCAGACCAGTGAACGCAGGGAACTCAGTGAGGAGGAAAAGGAGGATTTGGACAGAAAGCAGAAATTTCTGACGGAACGGATCGGAGAAGAGCCGGAGGTTTCCGTTACTTACTTTGTCCCCGATGAGAGGAAGGCCGGAGGCGCGTACGTGACGGAAAGAGGGAGACTTAAGAAGGCGGATGATTCCGGCCGGTGGATACAGCTGGCAGGCGGAAGCAGAATTCCTGCGGATGAGATTGTCCGGCTGGAGAGCGGACTGTTTGGGGATATGGACGTATCCACTATAGGCAACGGCTGTCCGGAGGGAGGCTTTGACGCGGCGGACAGAAAAGAATATTCCAGATAAAGGAGAAAATTGAAAGCTCTATGAAAGGATTCATTCACTTTGTGAAAGAATCGACAATGCGCCGAAAAACAGAAAAGAAAAACATATAGTTTGCCCAATGGCTGAAAGATACGGATAACTATATAATAAGCTTACATTGTGGATTTGCCGGAGCCGAAACGGCTTTTTTCCATGAAACGGGAATCCTCAGATGAAAACGGGAAATGCTAGATAACAGGAAAGCAGTCTGTTGTTGTAAGCATAGAGGAAGTGTAACATGGCGGATATCGGTATCTTTTTGGCTGATCAGAATATGTGCGGGCAGGCGGAAAAGGTGATCCGGGAGGACGGGCGAAAGATACAGGTAATCAAAGGGGCGTATGGGGAGACGGCCGCAAAGGTCCGGGAGGCGGAAAAAAACGGGGTGAGAGTGCTGGTATCCCGGGGCCTGCAGGCGGAGAAGATAAGGGAACATACCTCTGCCTGTGTGGTCGAGATTCCATTTTCTGCAAAGGAACTGGGAAGTGCGGTGCTGGGGCTGAAGCAGCGCCTGCGGAGAGAACGGCCGGTGATTGCTTTGATCGGCTCGGCAGGTATGTTCCGCAACGCAGCCGGACTGGAAGAGCTGTTCGGTTTTCAGATGAGGCGTTATGAGCTTGCAGGGCCGGATCAGGCCGGAGCGGCACTCAGGAGGGCGGCAGCAGAGGGGGCTGATGCCGCCGCAGGTGAGGAACTGCCAGCCGGAAGAGGCGTGGAGAGTGAGGAAGAAGAGACTATGGAGACCCTTGCCGGCCGGGAAGGACTGCCATGGTCAAAGATAGAGCTTACGGAGGAGTCCCTGCGGTCAGCTTTGGATGAGGCGGAACGAATGGGCGCTGCACTGGACAGAGAGAGAAGCAGAAGCGCCCAGCTGACAGCCATTCTGGACCTGTCTTTTAACGGGGTGGTGAGGCTGAACGAGCGTCTGGAGATTGTAGCGGTAAATCGGGTAATAGAGACATTATTGGGCAGGAAAGCCTCGGAAATTGTAGGAATGCCGGTGGAGAAGGTCATGCGGGGAATTGACAGAGACAGCATGGAGGAGAATTTAGCAAAAGGACAGGAAATGTTCGTTGATTCCGTGAACGTGAACGGAGCGCTGCTTTTGGTGGCAGGGGCGCCCCTGCGTCTGGAGGGAGAGCTGAACGGAGCGGTGCTTATATGCCGCAGGCTCCGGTCGGAAGACGGAGCAGAAGCGAGGAAAAGGGAAGACGGAGGCGGAAATGTTTACGGAGCCTCAGGGAACTTTTCTCAGATTACCAGAAAGAGCTTAGCTATGAGAAGCTGCATGCAGACGGCACGGCTGTATGCCTGCTCCAGAAATCCGATTCTGCTTTGCGGAGAGACGGGAACGGAAGTGGAGCTGATGGCGGAGTGCATTCACAACAACAGCGTACAGCGCAACGGACCTTTTCTCAATGTAAACTGCGGCGCCATTCCTCAGGAGGAGCAGGAGACGGTGCTGTTCGGGGAGTTTGACCTGAGGCGGGGGGAATGGGTGTCGGAAGGCGTTTTGGGGGCGGGAGTCTGCGGGACCGTACTGCTGCAGGAGGTGGAAAAGCTGTCTCCGGGAAATCAGTATCTGCTGTTTAAAGCCGTTTCCAGGCAGATGTACTGGAATCACGAATCCATGGTCCGCAGAAACGGAGCGGCGAGGGTGATCGCCACAATCCGCCGCGAGCTGGAGCCGCTGGTGCGTCAGGGAAAGTTCCGCCAGGACCTTTATTATATGCTCCATGCCATGGAGATCCGGATTCCGCCGCTGCGGGAGGACCGCAGGGAGATATCCCGCCTTGCCAGGGAGTATGTGTGCGGGTATCTGGAACGATATTCCAAATACCTGGAGGTGGATGAAGAGGCTTATGAGGAGATGGAAGGGTATCCCTGGGAAGGAAACCTGCTCCAGCTGGACCGCTTCTGCGAACGGCTGGTTCTGGGAACGAAGAGACGGCGGGTGGACAGGGAATTTATGAAGAATCTGCTGTCAGAAATGTATCCGCAGCCGGAAAACTTTGAAGGCAGCGACGGCGGACTCCGCTGGAAGGAGCCGGAGGCAGAGGCGATTGTACGGATGCTGGACGAGTGGGGAGGAAACAGGGCGAAAGCAGCGGAAAGCTTGGGAATCAGTGTGACTACGCTGTGGCGCCGGATGAAAAAATACGGTATTTCTGAGAAATACGGAGTGTGAGGCAGAAAACGAAAAAAGCAGACCAGGCCGGAACAGGACCGGCATCGGGTCTGCTTTTGACTTTTTAATGGGGAGTGAAGACTTCCCGGACAGAGGAGGCTACAGCTTCAGCTGTTCCTTCACTTCTCCCTTATCCACAACCAGGGCGGCGGCGGGAACGGCATCGCTTAGCGCAATATGATATCGGTCCGCCCATACTTTTTTTCTGGTCACATCGATCTCCAGAAGGCGGTAGGGAGTGGAAATACTGCTGACGGCATCCAGGCTGCCGGGGTATTCCGGACTCCAGAAGCCCAGGACCACAGGCTCCGGACTTTCCTCCACCTGTTCCCGGATATCGTTCAGATCTTCTATGTACCGTTCGGCGGCAGTGGCAGCCACAGCTCCGTCTGAGATGGCGGTAGATACCTGGCGGAGATATTTGTCCCGCACATCGCCGGCAGCGAAAATACCGGGAATATTGGTCTCCATACGGTCATTTACATGGAGCCAGCCTCTGGAGTCTTTTTCCAGCTCTTCCGGAAGCCACTTTGTTTCGGGGATCATGCCCACAAAGAAGAATACGCCGTCACAGGGAAAGTCGGTGATCTCATCCGTTTTGATGTTTTTAATCTTGACGCCCGTCACCTGCTCTTCTCCGCAAACCTCGGCCAGAACGCTGTTCCAGACGAAATCCATTTTGGGATGATGAAGCGCCTTCTCGGCAGACTGGCGGTTGCAGTCCAGAACACCTTCGTCATGCAGTACGATTACCGTAACGCGGCTGGCAAACTTGGTAATGAACATTCCTTCTTCAATGGCCTGATCTCCGCTGCCCACAACAACCACATGCTGGTCCTGGAAAAATTCCGCGTCGCAGGTAGCGCAGTAAGCCACACCCTGGCCGGTAAGCTCCCGCTCCCCGGGAATCCCCAGGATCCGGGCGGAGGTGCCGGTGGCGACGATCACTGCCTTGGCTCCGTACTGATGGCGCCTGGTATTGACCAGTTTGATGTCTCCTGTCACATCCATGGATTTCACAGGCTCTCTCTTGATCTCCACGCCGAAGGTTTTTGCGTGCTCCGCCATTTTTTCGGTCAGATCCGGGCCGGAGGTGGTGGGAATTCCGGGATAGTTGACAATTTCCCTTGTGGTGTAGGCCCGGCCTCCTACGGTGGACTTTTCCAGCACGAGAGTGCGCAGGCGCGCCCTTCCTCCGTAAATTCCGGCGGCCAGACCGGCAGGGCCGGCTCCGATAATAATAAGATCATATAATTCGTCCATAGATCATCCTCCTAATTGTTGCTGCATCCAGCATAATGTGTCTGATTTTAGTGTAACATATTTTTTTGAAAATGCTATAACATAGATTATTGTCTGCCTATTTTAGAAGTGATATAATATTGTCAGACCGAAAAAAGGAGGATGTACAGTCATGAAAAAACTGAATAAAGTGGCCTTTGAGGAATACGTGGAAAATGACGGCGAGACCTGTCTTGTGATCTTTTCCAGAAAATCCTGTCATGTTTGCCAAGGGATCCATGGGGTTTTGGAAGACCTGGAGCAGGACTATAAAGGAAAAATGCCGTTCTATGAGGTAGACGTGGAGGAGGAAGCCGCTCTGTTTGAGAAGATGATGATGAAAGGCGTTCCTCAGGTTGTGATCTTCGACAACGGCGAACCGGTGGAGAAGCTGGCGGGAAACCATGAAGAGGATGACTACATAGACGCGATTGAAAAGTATATTTAAGGAGGGTTTAAAGAAATGGGACTTTATAGTGTATATCCGATGGGGACAACTATCTATGATCCGGAGAAGGCGTGGAACGGCTATACTCTGATGCAGTGCCAGGGCATCGGCGCAGTTCTGGTGGATATGAACGGAAATGTGGTGAAGTGCTGGAAAGGGGTTCAGGGCTTCCCCAACAAGCTGCTTCCCGGCGGCTATCTGATGGGAAGTCTGGGACTGAGAGACCCGAAGTTCGGATACCAGGATCAGACGGATCTGGTTCAGGTGGACTGGGACGGCAAGGTAGTGTGGAAGTTTGACCGCAAGGAGCTGGTAGATGACGACGGAGATAAGAGGTGGATTGCCAGACAGCACCATGATTTCCAGAGAGAGGGAAATCCGGTGGGATATTATGTTCCGGGCATGGAATGCAAGACAGACAGCGGAAATACGCTGATTCTCTGCCATGAAGACGTTTACAACAAAAAGATCAGTGAGCACCGCCTGCTGGATGACGTATTCATCGAGGTGGACTGGGAAGGCAATATTGTATGGGAGTGGCATGCCAACAAACATTTCAATGAGCTGGGCTTTGACGAGATCGCCAAGAACGTGCTGGCCCGCAACCCCAACAACCACGAGAACGGCGGCGGACAGGGCGACTGGCTGCACATCAACTCCATGAGCGTCCTGGGACCGAACAAATGGTATGACGCAGGGGATGAGCGCTTCCATCCGGACAACATTATCTGGGATGCGAGAGAAGCCAATATTCTGGCTATTATCAGCAAGAAGACAGGAAAGATCGTATGGCAGATCGGACCGGACTTCACTAAGTCCAAAGAGCTGAGAATCATGGGACAGATCATCGGACAGCACCACTGCCATATGATTCCGAAGGGACTGCCGGGCGAGGGCAATATTCTGGTATTTGACAACGGCGGCTGGGCCGGTTACGGTATGCCCAGCAGAACCAGCAAGGACGGCACAAAATCAGACATCAGGGATCATTCCCGCATCATCGAGTTTGACCCGGTAACTCTGGAGGTTGTATGGGAGTTCAAGGGACTGGCTTTCGGCGGCATGCTGGGACTGGTGGCAAATTCCAAATTCTACAGTCCGCTGATCAGTTCCGCTCAGAGACTGCCAAACGGCAATACTCTGATTACGGAGGGCTGCTACATGAGAATGTTTGAGGTAACTCCGGAGAAGGAAGTAGTTTGGGAATTCATCGCTCCCTTCAAGAATATGAGAGAGATGGTATACCGGGCTTATCGTTATCCCTATGATTACGTTCCTCAGGTGGAAAAGCCGGTGGAGACTCCCGTGAAGAAGCTGGACTGCCATGACTTCCGCGTACCGGGCGCTTCCGACAGCGAGATCAAGGAGATGACGGAAGTAGAAGGAACCCTGGGATATAATTACAAGATTGATGCCTGTGTAACAGACGGACAGGTATAAAAGCGTCCTCAGCAGGAAAAAATATTCCGCAGACCGCATCGGGCCGCTGTCCCCTAGTTTTGGGAACGGCGGCCCGTATTTTACAGAAAGGAACACAGATGAAGGGATACAGAGAAATTACCCAGGAGGAAGCCTGGAATATTATGCGGAACGAGAAGGATTTTACCATACTGGATGTGCGCACGCCGGAAGAATTTGCGGCAGGGCATATTGAAGGAGCGGTAAATATCCCTCTGGGAGATATGGGAGAAGGAGAGATCTGCGAGCTTCCGGACCGTTCCCGCAGGCTGCTGGTATACTGCCGGAGCGGCGTGAGAAGCAAAATGGCAGCCGAAAAGCTGGCTGCCAAAGGGTATAAGAGAATTGAAGAATTCGGCGGAGTTCTCACCTGGAAATACGGGCTGGTGAGATAAGGCTATTTTCCGCAGCTTCCGCAGGAAAAAGCGCAGCCTGACGGAGTGGCGGCGCAGCCGCCGAGGGCAGTTTCCCGCAGCTCTGCGGGCAGCTTTTTCCCGACGGAGTACATGGCTGCCAGCATTTCGTCAAAAGGAATGATCTGGCGGATTCCGCTGAGAGCCATTTCTGCCGCAGTGAGAGCGTTGGCAGCTCCGGCCGCGTTGCGGCTCTGACAGGGGCATTCCACCAGGCCTCCGATGGGATCGCACACCAGACCCAGCATATTCATAAGAACTGTGGAAGCGGCGGAAAGGCACTGATCGGGAGTTCCGCCCATAAGCTCCACGGCGGCGGAGGCGGCCATGGCGGACGCTACGCCCACTTCTGCCTGGCAGCCGCCCACAGCTCCGGCTACGGTGGCGTTGCGCATGGCCAGATAGCCGATGGCTCCGGCATTGAACAGCGCGTCTATGATACGGCTGTCCGGAATGTCATATTCGTCCTGCATGGCCAGAAGGAGGCCGGGAACGATGCCGGAGGAACCGGCAGTGGGGGCGGCCACAATCAGTCCCATGGAGGTGTTTACCTCCAGCACCGCACAGGCATAGGTGATGGCTCGGGAAAGGAGACTGCCGCAGACGGCTCTGCCGGTTTCCCGATGGGTATTAAGCAGCTGAGCTTCGCCGCCGATCAGTCCTCCGATGGAGGCTCTGGGACTGCGGATGGGAGAGGAAGCGGACTCCTTCATAATCCGGAGAACCTGCGCCATTCTGGCGCGGAGAGTATCCGGATCCGTTTCACCCAGTTCGCATTCCCGCCGCTTCATGATTTCTGAAATGGGACAGCTGTTTTTTTGACAGAGAGCGGACAGCTCCGCACCGTTTTTAAAATCCATGGAAATTCCTCTTCTTTCGTTTTTTATGAAAATGAACCGTCAGGTCTGAACCAGCATGACTGCCCGGACAGACGGGTTCTGCCGGATCTGCAGGTCAATATCCTGGGGGAGTCTGCCGTCTGACTCCACGATGCTGTAGGCCGTTTCACCCTTCGCTTCCCGGAACAGCTTCATGAAGGCAATATTCACGTTGCGGTCGCTGAGGCAGCGGGTGATATGAGCCACTACGCCGGGAGTATCCTGATGAATGGCAATGAGAGTGCTGTATTCTCCGGAAAAATCCACCTCCACCTGATTGATCCGGGAGATCCTCACTTTTCCGCCTCCAAGGGATTCCCCCCGGACGGTCAGAACCTGGCCGTCCCGGCCGGTCATGCGGATATCTACGGTGTTGGGGTGGATGTCTTCCTCCTCTTCATTGATATGGAAACAGTAATTCAGGCCGCGCTGTGAAGCCAGCTCGAAGGAATCGGGGATCCGCCTGTCATCGGTGGGAAAACCCATGATTCCGCCTAAAAGGGCTCGGTCCGTACCGTGGCCGCGGTAAGTTCTGGCGAAGGAACCGTACAGGGTGAATTCCACGTCGGTAATGGGGCCGGGAATCATTTTCTGAGCCAGCAGGGCGATGGAGCAGGCCCCGGCTGTGTGGGAGCTGGACGGGCCGATCATATTGGGGCCCAGCACGTCAAAAACGCTGATAAAAGCCATAGGATTGTCCTTTCTCATGAATATTTCCGGCAAAAATACGAAATTGCGGTAAGCCGGTTGACGCTTTCTATGGTGGTAGTATATCATAGACCGTATGGATGAATCAAATTCATGGAATATATGGATAAGTTGAAAAATTTTTATAATAAAGGGGAAGTGTCCGTATGGAATTTCGCCAGCTGCATACGTTTGTGACAGTTGCACAGGAGGAGAGCTTTTCCCGGGCGGCGGAGCTTTTGGGATATTCTCAGTCGGCGGTGACGGTACAGATCAGGCGCCTGGAGGGGGAGCTGAAGGTACGTCTCTTTGACCGGATGGGCAAGCGCACCATTCTTACGGCCCAGGGACGGCAGCTGCTGGAATATGCCAACCAGATTCTGAAGGATCTGGAGCAGGCGAAAACGGCGGTGAGCAGGGAAGAGGAGCTTCACGAGCCTCTCCATGTGGGCACGCTGGAATCCCTGTGCTTTTCCAAGCTTCCCCCCATATTAGGATATTTTCGGGAGCATTATCCCAAGGTTCCCGTAAAAATCACTACCGGCTCTCCGAAAGAGCTGATCGGCATGATGGAAAGGAATCAGCTGGACCTGATTTACTTTCTGGACCGGTCCCGCTACAGCGCCAGCTGGAATAAGGAGCTGGAGGTCAGGGAGCCCATCGTTTTTGTGGCTTCTTCCCGGTCTCCCCTGGCGGGAAAGAAGGGGCTGACCGTGGACGAGCTTTTGGAGGAGCCTTTTTTCCTTACGGAAAAAAATGAAAATTACAGAAGGGAGCTGGACCAGCTTCTGGAAGAGAGAAATCAGGAGCTGACGCCGGTTCTGGAGATCAGCAACACGGAATTTATCATACAGATAATTCAGAAAAACAGGGGGATATCGTACCTCCCATACTTTGCCGTGGAAGAACGGGTCAGGGAAGGGAGGCTGGCAGTGCTTGATGTGACAGATTTCCGGGCTGTAATGTACCGGCAGCTGTTTTATCATAAAAATAAATGGAAATCTCCGGAAATGGAGGAGTTTATCCGTCTGGCGGCGCTGGACAGGCCGCAGGGCACGGAGACGGAACGCCGGGAATAAGAGATCATAACGAAGGAGGCAGGACATGAGCGCATTGAAACTGAGAGAGGGATTTTACTGGACCGGAATTATTGACGACAGTCTGAGAGTGTTTGACATCATTATGTACACGGAATTCGGGACCACTTACAATTCCTATGTAATGAAAACAGGGGATAAGGTGATCCTCTTTGAGACGGCAAAAGCAAAGTTTTTTGACGAGTATTTGGAGAATCTGAAGGAAGTTATCGATGTGGAAGCCATCGACTACCTGGTGGTAAGCCACACGGAGCCGGACCATGCGGGAAGTGTGGAGCGCCTTCTGGAACTGAGCCCGCAGATGAAGATTCTGGCGACAGGATGTGCCATCGGTTTTCTGAAGGAGATTGTAAACCGGGATTTTGTATCCATAGCCGTAAAGGACGGACAGACCATGGAGATCGGAAAAAGGACGCTGCGTTTTATGCACGTGCCCAATCTTCACTGGCCGGATACGATGTATACATTTATCGAGGAGGAGCAGATCCTGGTGACCTGCGATTCCTTCGGGGCCCATTACTGTCTGCCTGAGGTGGTTTCGGGAAAGATCACTGCGGAGGAAGATTATGGGAAGGCGCTGAAATATTATTATGACTGTATCATCGGACCGTTCAAGCCTTTTATGCTCAAGGCTCTGGACCGCGTGGAACCTCTGGATATTTCCATGATCTGTACGGGCCACGGTCCGGTTCTGGAAGAGAACAAGATCCGGCCGGTGATGAAGCTTTACCGTGAATGGTCCACGGTGGTGAATCCAAATCCGAGGAAAACGGTCATTATTCCCTATGTGAGCGCTTACGGCTATACGAAGGAGCTTGCAGAGCAGATTGCCAGAGGCGTGGCGGACAGCGGAGAGATCGACGTGAGAAGCTACGATATGGTGACGGCGGATAAGGAAAAGGTAACGGAGGAACTTCTGTTTGCGGACGGTATCCTTCTGGGTACTCCCACCAT
>CALWEP010000224.1 GCA_944377325.1 uncultured Lachnospiraceae bacterium | reverse complement strand
AAAGTTGCCCCAGGTCAGATTTACAAATGCCGTCTGCTGAAGAAGATTCCCAAATGTTCTTAAAATATATTCCATTGTTCATCCCTCCACAAAGATACGCTCAACTCACGCATCCAGATTCCATTCAGTTAATTTAAGGTTGCGATAGTTGCGCCTGCCTCTACGGAGTCGCCGACAGCTACGTTAATGGAAGCTACGGTACCGTCTTCCGGAGCTACGATCTCATTTTCCATCTTCATGGCTTCAAGAATCAGAAGAACCTCACCCTTCTTTACCGCCTGTCCTACGGAAGCCTTAACTCCCAGGATCTTTCCGGGCATGGGAGCGGATACGCTGATGGAGCCCTGTGCGCCTGCCGCTGCCTTCGGAGCTGCCTTGGGCGCTGCAGCCGGAGCTGCCTTCGGTGCCGCTTTCGGAGCCGCAGCCGCAGCCGCGCCGTTTTCTTCCACGGTTACATCATATACATTGCCGTTTACTGTAATTGTATAGCTTTTCATCTTTTCTTCCTCCTAGAATTATACTCGTTTCCATTTTGAAGCCGGAGCACGTCTGATGGAGCGGACTACCAGTCCGTCAGCAGAAGCTCCCGTAGAAGCTGCGATCGCTGCCGTAATAACTGCCACCAGTTCCAGGTCATCCGTAAGCTCTTCCTCTTCGGGAACAGCGGGAGCCGCAGGAACCGGAGCGGGAGCCGGAGCAGGAGCATTCTTCTCCGTCATTCTCTTTTCCCACTGGTTGATAAATTTGAAGCAGCTGATCAGCAGGCTGATGAAAATCAGCACGATGAATACGGTACCCATGCCGATCAGGGTATTCATGCCGGCCTTGGCAAGGCGCTCTCCCGTGGTATAGCGGGGCGAAATGCTGATGGATGTGGGCGCTGATGTATTCTTGTCGTAGTAAATCGAACAGTCAGCCAGACGATTTTCAAACTGAATCACCATCTCGCAGACATACTCGTCATCCACCAGAGACACATCGGCGCTTTCCATTTTCACGAAGCTTCCCGTATCGCTCATGACGTTTTTCCATGTGGTGAAGGCTTCCGTAGCAAATGCGCTGTCCGCCTCCTCGCTGGCTGCGATCAGTTCATCCACATCTGCCTCCGTAGCGCTGGCTACCTGCTGGATCACCGCCTCGGAGGTCATGGAAATCGTACTGGAAAGGGTAAGATCCAGGGGCTTCGTCTCATTCTCCGCAGGAGCGGAGCAGGCCGACAGGGCTGCCAGACCGGCTGCCATGCCCAGTGCCAGCAGAACTTTTTTTATCTTCCTCATATCACTGTCACCTCGCCTTTAGACCGTTCCGTGTTTTTTTGCCGGTCTGTCCTCTCTCTTTGTAAACAGCATCTCAAACGCAGCGATCACCCGTTTTCTGGTCTCCTGCGCCTCAATGATATCGTCCACGTATCCTCTCTTGGCCGCAGCTGCTGCGCTGGACTGAAGCTCTCTGTATTCCGCAGCCTTCTCCCCGATCAGAGCAGCCGCATCCTCCGCCTCGGCGATCTCGTCGGCATACATGATCTTAGCCGCGCTGACCGCATCCATCATGCCGATCTCCGCTCCCGGCCATGCATACACCACGTCTGCGCCCACTGCCTTGCTGGCCATGGTCAGATATGCGGTGCCGTAAGCTTTTCCTACAATTACGGTTACTTTGGGAACGGTGGCGTTGGCATAAGCATAGGTCAGCTTTGCAGCTGCCTTGGCAATTTTCTTTTCCGTACACTTTACCGCCTGGTAGCCGTTCACGTTCACCAGAGTCAGAACGGGAATGTTGAAAGCATCGCAGAAGTTCACCATCTCTGCCGCTCTCTCACAGCCTCTGGCCGTAAGCCCGCCGTTTAACTCTTTTTCCTTTTCTCCGTTTTCACCGTAAATTTCCGTGCGGTTGGCAACGCAGCCTACCGTCACTCCGTTTAAGCGGATGAAACCGGTTACCATAGCCTGTCCGTAGCCTGCCTTCGTCTCAAAGAAGAAGCCGTCATCGGATATGGTTTTCAAAGCTTCTTTCGTGTCTCCGGCCCAGCCCTCCAGACCGTCGCACAGACGATTCAGATCATCGGTGCACTCTTCATAGGACATATCGTCCTCATTGTTTGCGGGAAGAATAGAAATGAGCGTTCTGATCTGCTCCAGAACCTCCGCCTCCGAACCGATGAAGTCTACCGTACCTGTCTCTTCACTCTGGAATTTCGCGGAAGATGTGTCACATTTCTCTTTGTAGTTTCCGTCCAGGGTATTGGGGGAATTCACAAAGAGTTTTCCTGTTTTTTCCTCCATAAGGGTGAAATCAGCCAGTGCTGCCGACACTGCCATTCCACCGCCGCAGGAGCCGAATACTGCGCAAATCTGCGGAATCACTCCGGACGCCATGGACTGGGACAGGTAAAGCTCACCGAAGCCGGCCAAAGCATCCGTAGCCTCCTGCAGTCTCAGTCCGGCACAATCGATGAGGCCAATGACAGGGGCGCCCATCTTCATCGCCATTCCGTAAATATTTGAAATCTTTTTCGCGTGCATCTCGCCGACAGAGCCTCCCAGTACGGAAGCATCCTGGCTGTACACATACACAAGTCCGCCGCCTATGGTGCCGTACCCGGTCACCACGCCATCGGCAGGGGTCTCTTTTGCAGTCATATTGAAATCGGTGCTTCTGGCAGTAACATACCCGCCGATTTCCACAAAACTGCCCTCATCAAGTAACTGTTTGATTCGATTACTTGCTGACGTCTGTGCTGAATTACTCATTTTGCAGCCCTCCATTTTGTAATATTTTCACAATGGTAGTTAAAACCTTAACGAACCATTGCTTAGTAAATCAAATTTCTGCCGATTATAATTGTATAATGGCTTTCTGAAAAATTCAAGTCATTTTTAACATATTCCGGCAATCCTCAGCCGGCCTGCCCTCTGTCCAGAAATCTTTTTCCCAGGGTAAAGCCCCGCCCTCGGACCTCGCTCACCCGGTTGATAATCAGGAACGCCTTCGGGTCCAGTTCCGTTACCAGACTGCTCAGCTTCGGCAGCTCCCGGCTGCTGAGCACGGTCATGATTTCATAGGATTCCTTTCCCAGATATCCGCCCTTCATGGCCAGCAGAGTGGTTCCCCGATCCAGCCTGGTCTGGATGGCAAGGTTGATCTCCTCATACTTTTCGCTGATGATCTTCACCTGCGTCTGAGCCGTTCCCATGGTTATGATCTTGTCGATCACCGCAGTATAGACAATAATCAGAATCACGCTGTAGAGCATTCTCTCCAGGCCGCCGAAGGCCGCCTGCACCGCCAGGATGGCAAAGTCAAACACGTACATGCTCGCGCCTACCGGGATCCCCGCTTTCCGGTTCAGAATCAGCGGCGGAATATCCATTCCTCCGGTGGACGCTCCCACCCGAAGCACCAGTCCCATTCCCACTCCCACCAGCAGGCCTCCCACTACGGCCGCCAGCATGGGATCGTCCGTCATCGGCGACGGAACCGTCTGCTGCACCACCTCCAGGATAAAGGGAGAGTAAAAGGTGCTGATAATGGTCATGAGGGCAAATCCCTTTCCCAGCACTGCCGCTCCCGCCAGAAACAGAACCACATTGAGCACCGCCAGGGATGCGGACACCGGCAGGCCCGTATAATGGTTCACCGCCAGTCCGATGCCTGTCGCACCTCCCATCATCATTCCCGCCGGAATGAGAAAGCCTCCGATTCCCAACGCGGAGATCGTATTTCCCAAAAATACACAGCCCATATTTGCCATTCGTTTCATCACATTTTCTCCTCGTATAATAAGTTTATAGTTAATAGTTACTTAGTTCTTTGATAACTGAATAAATAGGAATAGGATCAATCGGTTTGGTCATACCCATGATATAATTGATCTCTGTGTCAATCAGGCAA
>CALWEP010000223.1 GCA_944377325.1 uncultured Lachnospiraceae bacterium | reverse complement strand
CTTTGAAATAAGCTTCATTGATTTTGTGGTAGGTCCCTTCGGAATCGATTTTCAGGTATGTATCACGGTATACGGACACCAGGGTGATATCTCCTGTGGATTTGTCAATATTGCAGATCATTTCCACATCGGAGAGGGCGTTCTTTTCCAGATTTCCGTCTCTGGAATCCACACCGAACACGGCGATGGTCCAGTACCCGTCGTCATGAAGATGCTTGTAAACAAAATATCCTACGGCAAGTGCCAGGACCAGAGCCAGAATCACAGCCAGACGGATCCGTTTTTTACGCTGCCGCCGTTTCTTCAAAGCCTTGGCCCTGCGGATTTTCCTTTCCTCAAACTCCTGCTGATGCCGGTTGATGAAGTCGGAATCACGCTTTTGAGAGGGGCGCTTTCTTTTCCGCATCCGTTCCAGCTCGTCCTCATATTCGTAACTCATGGTTTATTCCTCCCAATCAATCATTCAATTAATTTTCTGTAATATTTCCAGTTGGCATCCAGTTCGCTGATGGTCACGTTGTTGGCCGGTCCGCTGGTCTCATGAATGCAGAGCAGCTTTCCGTTGTCGCTCCACCCCAGGAACATTACCACATGGGCATTGGGACCGGTTCGTACAATGATGTCGCCGGACTCCAGCTGACTTCTGGAAATTCCCGTTCCGCAGCTGATCAGGCCGCTGGTTCCTTCGGCAGGGAGCCGTTCTCCCGTAGCCGACCAGTATACCCAGCTGATCCAGCCGGAACAGTCCAGTCCTTTTTTGATTCTGCCCTTATAGTCCGGTTCGATCAGGCTGCCGAACATATTTCCCAGATATCCTCTGGTGCTGGGCTTTCCTCCCCAGTAATAGGGAACTCTTCCTACGGATTCCAGGGCGAATCGGATAACTGCCGTCCGCTGCCGAGACAGATCAGAGGGAAGCATATCCATATAATACTCGATTTCATCGGGAGACATGGACATCTGAAGAGCAATATTGGAAATGGTCAGCCCATAGTTCTCATACCAGTCCTGACCGTTCAGGTCCTCTGCGTAGGCCTTCATCTCTTCCGTCCAGCCTTCCCAGAGAGAGTCCGGCGTATTCCCCAGGCTGTCCAGCGCGTAAAGATTATTTGTTTCCGAAAGTCCGGTAATGTGAACCGTAACGGTCAGATCAATATGACCGGGACAGGATACCGATTCAGGATCGTCAGAGAGGAATGAGGGCGAGGCCGTACCGGGATCTCCCGGAGAAACCAGACGGATTTCTGCCGGCTCCTCCTGCGCTTTCGTTCCGTCAGTCTGCGTCAGCCAGTCAATATACTCTCCCGGCTCCCGTATTTCCGACGGACTGGCAGGCGGGGCGAGAGATTCTTCGCAAGCCTCCGGGGGAGCTTCCGCCAGAAGGGCTGCCTCCATGGCGTCTTCCTCGGTGATTTCTTCCCGGGAGGCATATTCAAAACAGGTCTCTGAAGGAAAGGCAGCTTCCTCAGAGGAAAGCGCTTCTTCCTCAGAAACGGCTTCCTCTGAGGAGGCGGCTGAGGTTTCTTCCGTCTGTTCCGGAAGGCTGCGGCCGGCTTCTCCGCTCAGATTTGTACCGGGCCCCTGTTTTTCGCGGGCGGAGGTCTGAACGGTTTCCGTATTTCCTCCCGCCAGATCCTGAGGGAACGGGCTGATTTCTTCCGCCTGAAGATCTGCAATATCTTCTGCCATCTCCTCTTCTTCTGTCAGATCCATGCAGCCGTCGCAGTAATAAACTTCACTCATGGAAACTTCATAACTGTGGGAGGCTTCCCACAGTTCTTTGGCATATTGAGCAAACAAATCGCTGTCCAGGTAGTCGTGAAAATAGGTATAGACATTGGCCATGGACAGAATTTCTTTTACATTGGAATCGCCTGAGGCCTGGCTGCCGTCACCGTTCAGTACGTTTACCCGGATCCGCTTCCAGGAGCCTACTTTCCAGGTGGAAGGATCCTCAAGCTGGTGATTTTCATCTTTTTTATTGTATTTTCCCATAATGGAATCAGGGGAAAGCTCAAGCTGATCCGCCATCTGTTCCGGCGTCATGCCGGACAGGTTATAGATTCCGTCCAGCCAGTTCTGATCCAGAATCTGCAACTCTCGGTAGATCTCGCCCATTTCGCTGTTCAGCACATCGGAGCTGTCCGCGCCTTCCGGAAAGACTGCTGCCAGATTCAGCACGTTGGGAAGAATTTCCTGCACAGCTTCCTGCTCAATTTCAGAGGGAGAGGCTTTTGGCTCCTCTTCACTGACCGGAGCAGAAGGCGGGAGGTACGCTTCCGGGGAAGGCGGCCACGGCGGAATCTGTCTTCCGAGATTAACGGTGAGCAGGCTTCCCGCCACCATCCACGCCAGCCCTGCGGCATGGGATCGCATGGTATTTTTCATCTATCTTACATCCTTTGTTTTCAATTAACCCAATCATTCAAATACACACTATATCATAGAATGGAAAGGAATAACAGAGGAAAACCCTTAATTTTTGTTTAAAATGTGGTTTTAAAAAAGTTTTTTCCCGTCTGCGCGGATTCATATTGACGGATATTTCGGAGCGCACTATAATGGGGCGTATATTTTTTAATTCAGACAGCTTTCTGCTGCGGAGCCAAAATAACTATAATCAGGAATGGAGTGACAGATTATGTGTGGAATTATTGGATATACCGGCCCTCTTTCTGCCAAAAGAGTGCTGCTGGACGGACTTTCTCAGCTGGAATACCGAGGATATGACAGCTCCGGCATCGGATTTTTTGACAGCGATTTTTCCGTAAAGGTGATCAAGACTACGGGAAAAGTGGCTCGTCTGAAAGAACTGTGCCGGGATGTCCCGGAGGAGGTCCACTGCGGCCTGGGGCATACCAGATGGGCAACCCACGGCGGCGTGACCCAGGAAAACTCCCATCCGCATCAGGCCGGAAGAGTTACCTTGATTCATAACGGGATTATTGAAAACTGCCATCAGCTCACAACGGACTATCATCTGGAGGGAAAGCTGAGGTCCCAGACGGACAGCGAAGTGGCTGCCTGGGTGCTGGACGCTCTGTATGACGGCGAACCCCTCTCTTCCATCCGGCGCCTGATCCCCCTTCTGAAAGGCTCCTACGGCTTCTGCATTCTGTTTTCCGATCATCCGGGGGAAATCTATGCGGTAAGAAACGTAAGCCCCCTGGTGGCCGCCTACACCCGCTCCGGATCGGTGATTGCGTCAGATCTGACTGCGCTGATTCCCTATACCAGAAGCTATACGGTGGTTCCGGAAGGCTTTGTGGTCAAGCTGACTCCCTATCGCATGACGTTTTATGATGAGGAGGGAAATCAGACGAACGCGGAGACAATGGAGGTCAACTGGGATACGGATTCGGCCAGAAAAAACGGATTCCCCCATTTTATGCTGAAAGAAATTCATGAACAGCCGGAGGCTTTGAAAAATACCATTCTTCCCAGGCTGACTCAGGGGCTGCCTGATTTTAAGGCGGACGGAATCGGGGATGAGCTGTTCCGTGAGTGCAGCCGGATCAGAATCGTAGCCTGCGGAACGGCCATGCATGCAGGGATGGTTGGCCGTGCTCTGATGGAGCCTCTGCTGAGAATTCCCGTTCAGGTATCCGTTGCATCAGAGTTCCGCTACGAAGATCCGGTCATTGGAGAGGATACGCTCACCATTGTCATCTCTCAGTCAGGAGAAACCATAGATACGCTGGCAGCTCTCCGCTTAGCCAGGGAAAGAGGATCCCGGGTTCTTTCCATTGTCAATGTGAAGGGCTCCACGATTGCCAGGGAGAGTGATTATGTGCTTTATACCCATGCCGGTCCGGAGATCGCCGTGGCCAGTACAAAGGCATATTCCGTACAGCTGGCTGCCCTGTATCTGCTTCTCTGCCGCATGGCTCTGGTGCGCGGGAAGATGACCCGGGAGGAGGGAAAGGAATTCGTCAAAGACCTTCTGGACGCCGTTCCGGCAATGGATGCAATGATCGGACAGTCGGATGTGATAAAGACCGTAGTCCGGCCTGTGGTCAGCCGGCAGGATGCTTTTTTCATCGGAAGAAATCTGGACTATGCTTTTTCCCTGGAAGGAGCTTTGAAGCTGAAGGAGATTTCCTATATTCACGCGGATGCCTATGCGGCCGGGGAACTGAAACACGGCACCATCGCGCTCATAGCGGATCAGGTTCCGGTTATTGCGCTGGCTACTCAGGACTCCGTTTTCTCAAAAACTATTTCCAATGTAAGGGAGGTAAAGGCCAGAGGAGCCTATGTAATTCTTATTGCCAAGGAAAGTGCTCCTGTGGAGACGGGAGCTGCCGATGCGGTAATCCGCATTCCGGATCTGCATGATCGGTTTACCGTTTTTCCCATTGCGGTGGTTCTGCAGCTCATTGCCTATCACGCTTCCGTGCTTAAGGGTGTGGATGTGGATCAGCCCAGAAATCTGGCGAAATCCGTCACGGTGGAATAGGCGGCGCAGATGATGAAAAGGGCAGGAACCATCCGAAGATGGTCCTGCCCTTTTTGAAAGCCGGAGCTTTTCCGGGCTCTATTCCTTCTTACGATTCATCTTTGCATTGGCGAAATCCAGGATGATATCCACAGTTCCGTCAATGCCCAGCACGCTGCTGTTGACACAAAGATCATAGCTGCGCACATCGCCCCACTTTTTGCTGGAATAATAATTGTAGTAGCTGGAACGCTCCTTATCCGTTTTCATCATAATTTCTTTGGCCTTTGCCTCCGATACCTGGTTCCTTTCGGCCAGCCGCTTGATCTTGCACTCGTCGTTGCCGGTGATAAAAACGCTGACCACATTGGGATAGCCGTCCAGCGCATAGTCGGCGCAGCGTCCTACGATCACGCAGGATTCCTTGTCGGCCAGAGCTTTAATGGCGTCAAACTGAGCCAGGAACACCTTGTGATTGATGGGCATATCCATGTATCCGGAGGAGGTGTATCCAAAAGAGTAAGAATCCATCACCAGAGAATATAAAAAGCTTTTCGTAGGCTTTTCGTCATGGGTCTCAAAGAGTTCCTCACACAGACCGCTCTCTTTTGCCGCCATGGCCAGAAGCTCCTTATCGTAACACTTCACGCCCAGCTTCTCTGCAATTTTCTGGCCGATCTCCTTTCCCCCGCTTCCTGACTGCCTTCCTATGGTAATGATTAAATTGCTGCTGCTCATGCTCACCCGCTCCTTCCATATTGCTTATCTGCCTGAAAAGGTGTTTTGATATGTAATATTATATATCGAAAAAGGGAAAAAGTACATAATTATTTTAATTTTTTCAAAAGTTCGGCAAAATATTCTGGCAATGGGGCGGAAAACTCCATATATTCTCCTGTACGGGGATGTATGATTCCCAGAACTCCCGCATGGAGGGTTTGGCCCTGAAGGCCGGGAATGGGACATTTCGCCGGTCCGTAGACCCTGTCGCCCAGCAGAGGATGGTGAATGCTGGCCATATGCACGCGGATCTGGTGGGTCCGTCCCGTCTCCAGCCGGCATTCCACATAGGTATATTTTTCAAAGCGCTGCAGTACCCGATAATGGGTGACGGCATCTCTGCCGTTGTGAGCCAGAATGCTCATTTTTTTGCGGTCCGTGGGATGGCGGCCTATGGGAGCGTTTACAGTACCTTCCTCCTCTTTGATGACTCCGTGAACAATGGCATAGTACTTTCTGGTGATGGAATGCTCCTTCAGCTGCTGGGCGATACTCTGATGAGCTGCGTCATTTTTGCAGACGATCAGTACGCCGGTGGTATCCATGTCGATGCGGTGAACGATGCCCGGACGCAGTACGCCGTTGATTCCGGAAAGGTCGCCGCGGCAGTGAGCCATAAGCCCGTTCACCAGCGTGCCGCTGTAATGGCCGGCAGCCGGATGAACCACCATTCCTTTAGGCTTGTTGATCAGAATAATGTCACGGTCTTCATAGATGATATCCAGGTCCATGGCTTCAGCCAGAATCTCCGGCTCTTCCGGCTCGGGCACATCGATTTCAATCCGGTCGCCTGATGACACTCGGAAGCTGCTTTTGGCCGGTTTCCCGTTTACGGCCACTCCGCCGCTTTTCAGTACCTTCTGGATATAAGAACGGGAAAGGCCTTCCAGCCGGCTGCTCAGAAAAGCATCCAGCCGGGAGTCCTTTCCCTCTTCCGTTACAGTGAGAATCTGGATCAAAGGGATCCTCCTTTCCGTCTGTGAAAGGAAAATGGCTCCAGCTCATCCTCCTTATAGTAAAACATGATCAGCAGGATCAGCAGCGCCGCTCCTACGGTCACATAGCAGTCGGCCACATTGAATACGGGAAAATGAATCAGGCGGAAATAAAGAAAATCCACCACATACCCCTGGGAAAGGCGGTCAATCATATTTCCGATCGCTCCTGCAGTTACGGCTACGGCGCAGCAGTACAAAGGAAAGTACCTCCGTCCGCCCGGCATCCGCCAAACGCTGTAGACGGCGGCAATAATCACTGCGGCCGCAATGAGAAAGAAAACCAGCTGCCTTCCCTGCATCATGCCGAAGGCGGCGCCTCTGTTTTCCAGATATGTCAGTTCAAACACTCCGTCTATGAGAACAAAAGGAGACTGTCCCTTCAGCCGGTCCACTGCCAGAAATTTTGTCCATTGATCCGCTCCCACCAGAACGGCACAGCTTAAAAAGAAGCCGGCGAATTGCTTCTGTTTCAGATTCATATAATAAACTCCTTTGTTATCTGCAGATAAACTCCAGTCCCCTGCGCATTTCTTCCTCTGTTACCGTGCGGTCCACATAGGCGTCGCCGATACGTTCCAGGAGAATGAATTTTACGGTTCCGCCGTCCATCTTTTTATCGTTTTTTGTGGCCTGAATGATCCGATCGGCAGACAGGCCGGATACGGTTACGGGAAGGCCGAAACGGGCGAGAAGGCTGCTCAGCCGCTCGGTCTCTTCTGCGGAAAGTTTTCCCCGCAGCCGGGAAATATGGGCGGCAGCCAGACAGCCCAGAGCCACACAATGTCCGTGAAGCATGGAAAAATCCATTTCCTTCTCAATGGCGTGGCCAAGAGTGTGGCCGAAATTCAGCAGAGCACGAACTCCCTGTTCCTTAGGGTCCTCTTCCACCACATGTTGCTTGATCAGGTCGCTGGCCAGGATCATCTCTTCACAGGTCTGAAGCCGGCGCTCCATGATCTCGGAGGCACAGTCCTCCAGCCACTGATAATAGGCGGAATTTTGGATCAGCCCGTGCTTAACCACTTCTCCCATTCCGGAGGAAAACTGCTCGTCCGGCAGAGTGCGGAGCACGGCCATATTGCTGTAGACCATACTGGGCATATGAAAGGCTCCCACCATGTTTTTGTAGGAGAGAAAATCGACGCCGGTTTTTCCTCCGATGCTGCTGTCCACCTGAGAAAGCAGGGTGGTGGGAATCTGAATGAAGGAGACTCCGCGAAGGTAGGTAGCCGCCGCAAAGCCGCAAAGATCTCCTACTACTCCGCCGCCTAAAGCTACCAGAACGTCTTTCCGGTCAAACTTTTCCAGGATCAGGGTTTCGTAAAGCTTCTGCACCGTGGAAAGGTTCTTGCTCTCCTCGCCCGCGGGAAATACAAAGCTCACAACCCGGCGGCTGCAGGAAGAAAGGATTTCTGACACCTGCTCCAGGTACAGCTTTGCAACGTTGGAATCAGTTACAATGCAGACCTGTCTGCCGCTTGTGACATGGGCGGCCTCCCGCGCCAGGCTCTCAAAGGACGTTTCCAGAACAATATCATAAATGGACCGGCCGTCCAGATGTATGGTCATTCTCTCAGACATTTTAAATCCTCCTTTTCTGCTCCCCGTTCCCTTTCAGACAAAGCGGTCAGCCGCCGCAAAGAGGCGTCCTTTCTTTGTTGAGTTCAGAACACCTTCATAGCGGAACTTTCCCAGGCCGCGTACGGAGACCACGTCTCCCTGCTTCAGAATCAGACTGCTTTTGACCGTCAGCCTTCCGTTTACGAACACCTTCTCCCCCTCTATGTAAGGGAGGATCCGGGAACGGGAGGATCGATAGACAAAAGCCAGCACATTGTCCAGCCGTTCAGACGCAATGCTGCCCTCCATATGCTCATATCGCGGAGCAATATTCAGTTCTTTTGCAGGAAATACCGCGGCAGATACCGGGGTACGGCGGACAGAGCAGAGCTGATCCGCAATATAGGGAGCCATCTCTTCCAGTGCAAAAATATATCCCTTGCCATTTTCTATGAGTATGTCGCCCACCTTTCCGCGCTCAATTCCCAGGTTCATGACTGCGCCGAGATAATCCCGATGGTTCAGATCCTCGGCAAATTTCGCGCTCAGTGGAGCCACTTCCACACAGGAAATGGGAGGGATTTCCTCTTGCGTATAGGAAGGAAGAAAGCAAACAATTTTTCTCTCTGCCATGGAATATCCCCCGGACAGCAGATATCTGACGCCTGCCAGCTCCTGGGTCACAGAGTGAAAAATTGTCTGCTCATTTAAATTCAGAAAATCCGTATGAACAGGAATGTCCCTCCGTTCGCAGACGGAAGCCAGTTCCTGAATCCGCTTTCGAAGCAGCTGTTCCTCTTTATCCATAAGTGAATTACCGCCTGAAATCAGCCGTTGAAACGGACGTTGAGGCCGGACGCATCCAATGTGCCGGCGCTAAGTAGGTCCTGGAAGTCACCTGACAGCTCCACGGACTCCGGTGTGGCTATGAAAATGTAGTTGGAAATCTTCTGCAGATTTCCGTTCATGGAATAAGTAGCTCCGGAAGCGAAGTCAATAATCCGCTGCGCCACTTCCGTATGAATTCCCTCCATATTAAGAACCACGGCTTTTCCTGCCAGCAGGTAATCGCAGATGTCCTTGGAATCCTCCATGGATGTGGGCCTTACCAGAGAAACTTCCATTCCGCGGCGCATGGGAACTACCTTGCTGTTTGCGTTTCCGCGGCTCAAAAATTTCGGACGGGCCGCAGGCTCTTCGTCCTCTTCCTCTTCTTCATAGCTGCCGGTGCTTCTGGAAAAGAAGCCCTTTTTGCTGGGTTTCTCATCTTCGTAGTCATCGTCTAAGAAGTAGTCATCGTCCTCATCGTCATTTAATCTCATGGTATCCATAAACTTTCCTAAAAGGCTCATTCTAACTCTCTCCTATCTGGCGCCGAAAATACCGGTGCCAACTCTAATCATGGTGCTGCCCTCTTCAATGGCGACCTGGTAATCTCCGGTCATTCCCATAGACAGGACACTCATAGTACCATTATCAATGTTTTTACTTTTTATGTCAATAAAAAGTTGATATAATTTTTTAAAAATATCGCGATTTTCCTCCGGATTCTCCACAAAAGGAGCGATTGTCATCAAACCTTTGACAGTAATGTGAGAATATTGGGAGATTCTCTTTAAAGCCTCTTCTGTTTCTTCCAGGAAAAAGCCGTATTTGCTCTCTTCTCTTGCCACATTTACCTCCAGGAGAATATCCACGGAAAGGTTCTGTCTGGCAGCCTCCGCCTCGATCTGCTCCGCCAGCCGCAGTGAGTCCACAGAATGGATCAGGACGGCTTTTCCGATGACCTGGCGCACCTTATTGCGCTGAAGGTGGCCGATCATGTGAAACCGGGCATCCGAAGGCATTTCCGGCTGCTTTTCCAATAGCTCCTGAACTTTGTTCTCACCGAAATCACGGGCTCCGGCTTCATATGCCTCTTTCAGCATGGAAAGGGGCTTTGTCTTGCTCACTGCGATGAGCGTGACTTCTTCGGGGGAGCGCCCGGCTCTGCGGCAGGCCTCCTCCATATGCGTTCTTACTTCTTCAAGATGTTCTTTTACCATGGCAATATGTCCTTTCTTAGCTCATTTTCAAGGCTCTCTGCAGGGAGCCTACTGATAGATAATGGCTCCCTCCGTTACGGTAGAGGCGTCCAGTACAATATGATCATAGACGGACAGGCCGTAACGGGTACCCTCCTCCACGATGTAATACTCATCATTGGAAGTAATGATTTTAACCTGACGGAATACGGTGTAGCCCTTGTTGATATTGTAAACTCCGTCCAGGGAAGAGGTCTGTCCCACCTGGAACCGTTCTGTGGAGCCGGGCTTTACCAAATAGTCCCCGGCATTGATGCCGCTTTTTCCGGAAGCATCAATGTAATAAAAGCCGTCTCTGGAATCATAAAAGGTGGTGGGAACAAATACGATGGTGGAGGAACCGTCCTGCTCCGAATAGGTTTCCTTCATAAAGCCGTTTGAGGAACTGTCGCCTCCCTTGGCGGCATATTCTTCAGGAACCATGAAAAACTGCTTCTGGGTTACGGAGGTTTTGGGGATTTTTAAGCCGGAGGCCGTATCGGCGCTGATCTCAAAGGTCAGGAAACGCTCCGACTCAAACTGAACCATGTATTTGGAAAAATCCAGCTGTCCGTAAGCGGCGCCGTCCGCGCCTGTGATTACGGAATAATTGCCGGTCAGCTCCAGATCATAGCCGGGAAAGGTGATGTGAAGCTGATTTTTGCCGCTGTAATCAGACAGGTCCTTTTCGCTTAAAGGAAAGAGGATGGACCACTGATCAGAGGAGATAATCTTGTAAACAGGAGCTCCCTGCTCGACCAGATCGCCCGATTTGGCCTGAGTTCTGCCGTAAGCGGAACGGTCAAAGGCCGCTGCGGTGACGGAGGAGGCGGTGAGCTGAGAATAGGACTGAGCCTGGCCGCTTTCATCCGTGTACTGATCGATCACGTAGGAGACAACTCCCGCCTGCGGTGCGGTGATCTGATGGAAATTGATTCCGACAGCAGCCATGTCTGCGGCCAGCTGTTCCATGGCGCTGAAGCTTACATATTCCATCATGGAGGCTTCCAGAGAGTACTTCGCATCCTCCACGGCGGAAAAGTCCTCGTTGTCATAGGAAAGACTGAAGGAGGAAAGCTGTTTTTTCAGGGAGGTCATATCGGCGTCATCCAGCTTGGCGGCGTCGCTCCCGTTTTCCTCCAGGAACTGCTCTACCCGCCCCGATTCATCCAAGGAATAAACACTGGAGCCGACGGAAGCCCGTTTTCCTTCTCTGATATAGTA
>CALWEP010000222.1 GCA_944377325.1 uncultured Lachnospiraceae bacterium | reverse complement strand
GATCGTGATGGATGACGGCAAGCTGGTGATGGACGGAACGCCCAGGGAGATTTTTTCTCGGGTGAAGGAGTTGAAAGGATACCGGCTGGATGTGCCTCAGGTGACAGAGCTTGCGGACGAGCTGGCGGAAGCGGGACTTCCTGTTTCAAGAGGCGTGCTGACTATGGACGAGCTTCTTTCCCAGCTGGTCCCTTATATGAAGGAGCATAAAGTATGTCAATAAAAGCGGTAAATCTGACCCATATTTACGGGGAAGGCACGGCATTTGAGCAGTACGCTCTGAAAAACGTGAATTTTGAGATTGAGGACGGCCAGTTTATCGGCCTGATCGGCCATACGGGATCGGGTAAATCCACCCTGATCCAGCATTTAAACGGTCTTTTGAAGGCGACCAGCGGGGAACTGTATTATAACGGTGAAAATATTTACGATCCCGGCTATGACATGAAAGCGCTCCGCAGCAAGGTGGGCCTGGTCTTTCAGTATCCGGAGCACCAGCTTTTTGAGGTGGACGTGTTTTCCGACGTCTGCTTCGGCCCGAAAAATCAGGGGTTGGAAAAAGAAGCGGTGGAAGAGCGGGCCAGAGAGGCCCTGGAGCTGGTGGGACTGGATGAGAGCTTCTATACTCAGTCTCCCTTCGAACTGTCGGGCGGGCAGAAACGGCGGGTGGCCATTGCCGGCGTGCTGGCCATGGAGCCGGAGGTGCTGATCTTGGATGAGCCCACTGCAGGTCTGGATCCGAAGGGCCGGGATGAGATTCTGGGACAGCTGGAACGGCTTCATCGGGAGAGAGGGATGACCATCATTCTGGTATCCCACAGCATGGAGGATATTGCCCGGTATGCGGATCGGCTCATCGTCATGAATCACGGGGAGAAGGTGTTTGACGACACTCCCAGAAACGTATTCCGGTCCTATAAAGAGCTGGAGGCCATCGGTCTGGCAGCGCCGCAGGTGACCTACATCGTGCAGGCGCTTCGACGGGAGGGAATTCCCATTGATGACAGCCTGATTACGGTGGAAGAGGCCAGGGATGCCATTCTCCGCATGGTGGGGCTGAAAACGGGAAGGACGGGAAATAAAAAAGATGCTTAGAGAAATTACGTTAGGACAATATTATCCGGTGGATTCGGTGATTCACCGCATGGATCCCCGGACCAAGCTTCTGGGAACGCTGCTGTTTATTATTTCCCTGTTCTGTACGAATAATATTTTCGGATATGCGGCAGCGGCTCTGTTTCTTGCGGCGGTGGTAAAGCTGTCGAAAGTTCCCTTTAAATTTATGGTGCGGGGCCTGAAGGCGGTTCTGGTGCTGCTTCTGATCAGCGTCAGCTTCAACCTGTTTCTCACTTCCGGCCAGGTGATCTTTCAGATCGGTTTTCTGAAAATTACTCTGGAGGGGGTGCGGACAGCGGCATTTATGGCTCTCCGCCTGATTTTCCTGGTTCTGGGTTCCTCGGTGATGACTTTAACCACCACGCCCAATGAGCTGACGGACGGCTTGGAAAAGGGACTGGGGTTTCTGAATAAGGTGGGTGTGCCGGTGCATGAGGTGGCCATGATGATGTCTATCGCCCTGCGGTTTATACCTATTCTGATTGAGGAAGCGGACAAAATCATGAAGGCGCAGATGGCTAGAGGAGCGGATTTTGAGTCGGGAAATCTGGTTCAGAGAGCGAAAAGCATGGTTCCCCTGCTGGTTCCGCTGTTCATCTCTGCCTTCCGGCGGGCCACAGACCTGGCCATGGCTATGGAAGCCCGGTGCTACCGGGGCGGCGAGGGGAGGACGAAGATGAAGCCCCTCCGTTACCGTAAGAGAGACCGGATCGGTCAGGGAGCGCTGATTCTGTATCTTGCTGTCATAATCGGAACGAGGTTTGTGCCATGAAGAGGATCAGGCTGACGGTGGCCTATGACGGCACCAATTACTGCGGCTGGCAGCTGCAGCCCAATGGAATCACCATTGAGGAGGTGCTGAACAAGGCTCTTACAGACCTTTTAAAGGAGCCGATTTCCGTAGTGGGGGCCAGCCGGACGGATTCCGGCGTCCATTCTCTGGGAAATGTGGCCGTGTTTGACACAGATAACAGGATGCCGGCAGACAAAATCTGCCTGGCTTTGAACCAGAGGCTCCCGGAGGATGTGAGGGTTCAGGCTTCGGAGGAGGTGCCCTCCGATTGGCACCCTCGGAAGCACAACTGTGTAAAAACGTATGAATATAAGATTTTAAATCGGAAGATCCCTGTTCCCACTCTGCGGCTGTACACCCATTTCTGCTACTTTGATCTGGACGAGAATAAAATGAGGGAGGCGGCTGCTTTCCTGGTGGGAGAGCACGATTTCCGCAGCTTCTGTACGCTGAGAAAGCAGGATGAGGATACCGTGCGGACCATTTACAGCCTGACAGTGGACCGGTCTTCGGATGACGTGATCACCATAGGGATTAGGGGCAGCGGCTTCCTCTACAATATGGTGCGGATCATTGCCGGGACGCTGATGAAGGTGGGAATGGGGATGTGCGCTCCGGAGGAAATGGAGCGGATTCTGGAAGCGAGAGACCGGCAGGCGGCCGGGCCGACGGCTCCGGCCAGAGGGCTGACGCTGGTGAGCATGGAATATGAAAAAGCGCCTCGCCCGGAGGTGAGAGCCTGCAATCGGGAATGGGATTATGTGCTGGATCAGAGCAGAACAGAGACGGAGAAAACGGCATACCTGACGGTGAACCGGTGTGATGACCGGTGGTTTCCCGCACTGATGGCCAGAATGCTCCGCTATGCTTTCCGCAACGGCGCGGAGCGGATCTGGGCGGAGGACAGACAGGGACGGCTGAAAGAGGGACAACAGTACGGCATCTTTGTCTTGGAACAGGGAGAAGCCATGGACAACGGATCCCGGCGGTTCATTGTTCGGAGCGCAGTGCGGAAGGCCGAAAACCCTTGATTTTTCTTGATTTTTTCGGGAAAAACCGCTTGACACGGGCAGGTGGGTATTATATAATACGTAAATGTGACATTATGAAAAAAATGCTTAGCCATGCCCCGGAGTAAGCATTTTGCTATAGTTCAACAGTTAATCACATTGGAATTTAACAGGAGGATGACCAATGAAAA
>CALWEP010000221.1 GCA_944377325.1 uncultured Lachnospiraceae bacterium | reverse complement strand
GCACCTCCAATGAATGAAATATATGATACACATTCTGCACCATATCATAACATATTTTTCCCTTTTTGAGAAGGGGCGGCAGACAATTAATTGACAAAGTCTGCCGGATCAGCCTCTGTTCTCCGTCAAAATCCCAGGATCTCAGCCACCTGCTTCTCCATATCTGCGGGCTCGCATTCCCGGGTGTGGCGCACGGGCGCCGTGCGGATCTCATCCACGGCGGCAGGCACGGCCACGCCGGACAGACGGGAAAGCTCGTCCACAATTTCAAATTCATCCCGTTTCTCTCCGGATCCGGAAATAGCCTCCAGCACGCTGCCGGAGAATTTGAAGGGACTGGCGGTGGATGCAATGATCATCTTTCTGCCGTCTCCTGTCTGTTCCCGGTACTGGCGGCATACGGCGGCAGCTACGGCCGTATGGGTATCGATCAGATAACCGCAGCCTTCAAAGAGGGAACGGATCACGGAAGCCGATTCCTCTTCTCCTGCATAGCCGCCCCAGAAATCGCCCATATAGCTGCGCATTTCTTCCGTAACGCTGTATTTTCCCTGAGAAGAAAGAGCCTTCATAAGCTCGGACGTCTTTTCCGTATCGCAGCCGCAGCTTAAGTAGATCAGTCTCTCCAGATTGCTGGAGATCAGGATGTCCATGGACGGGGAGCTGGTAAGGATAAACGGTCTCTCTCTGTCATAGGTTCCGGTGGCAAAGAAATCATAGAGCACCTTATTTTCATTGGAAGCGCAGATCAGGCGGCCGATGGGAACTCCCATCCTCTTCGCGAAGTATGCAGCCAGAATATTTCCGAAATTTCCTGTGGGAACGGTTACGTTCACCGTCTCGCCGTCCTCGATCTCACCGTTTTCCAGAAGCTTTGCGTAAGCATAGACATAGTATGCCACCTGAGGCACCAGACGGCCGATATTGATGGAATTGGCGGAGGAAAGCTGGAAGCCGTGCTCCTGCAGGCGCTTCTCAAATTCCTTATCGCCGAAGATTTTTTTCACTCCCGTCTGAGCATCGTCAAAATTCCCGTGAATCGCGGCAACCGCCGTATTTTCTCCCTTCTGAGTCACCATCTGCAGCTCCTGGATCCGGCTGACGCCTCCCTTGGGATAAAATACGATGATTCTGGTCCCCGGCACATCCGCAAAACCTGCCATGGCAGCCTTTCCCGTGTCTCCGGAGGTAGCAGCCAGAATGACAATTTCATTGGAAACGCCGTTTTTCTTTGCGGAAACGGTCATAAGATAAGGAAGGATGGACAGGGCCATATCCTTAAAAGCGATGGTGCTTCCATGGTAAAGCTCCAGATAATAGTCTCCGTCCGCCTTGGCCAGCACGGCAATCTCTTCCGTATCGAATTTGCTGTCATAGGCTCCCGCAATACAGCTCTTCAGCTCTTCCTCCGTGAAATCCGTAAGAAACAGCTTCATGACCTCGTAAGCGGTCTCCTGGTAGGTCTTGCCTGCCAGCTCTTTCATGGTTTTGTCCAGTACGGGAATCTCTGCCGGCATAAACAGGCCTCCGTCACAAGCCAGCCCTTTTAAAATGGCCTGTGATGCGGTAAGTCCCGTCTCCCCTCCTCTGGTGCTTTGATAGGTTATATTCATGGCTCTCCACTTCCTTCCTTAAATTTGTCCCAATTCTAACACACTTTTCCTTGGCGTACAACATTTTTTCAGGTAGAATCCTTCTTATGAGATTTTTTTGAAAGGAGAAGGAACCTATGATTTACAGCCATATGCGGACCGGAATCTTTCTGGAGCGGCCCAACCGGTTCACCGCCCGCGTTCTGGTGGAGGAAAGAGAGGTGCTCTGTCATGTGAAAAATACGGGACGGTGCCGGGAGCTTCTGACTCCCGGAGCCGCCGTGGCGGTGCAGTTTCACCCGGAGGCAAAAAGCGGAGGCAGGAAAACGGAGTTCTCCCTGATCGCCGTATGGAAAGGAGACGTTCTGGTAAACATGGATTCCCAGGCTCCCAACCAGGCTGCCTTTGACTGGCTCTGCTCTCAGGAAGGCTTCTGTCAGATCCGGCGGGAGGCGGTTTTCGGAAATTCCCGGTTTGACCTGGCCTTTCTGCAGAACAACCGCCCGGGATTTATGGAGGTAAAGGGAGTGACACTGGAAGAGGACGGCATCGCCCGTTTTCCCGACGCTCCTACTTTAAGGGGATTAAAGCACATCCGCGAGCTTACGGAAATGGCTCGTAGCGGAATGCAAACGGCGGTTCTGTTTGTGATTCAGATGAAAGGAATCCGCCGGTTTGAACCCAATATGGCCGCTCAGCCGGAATTCGGCCTTGCCCTGGCAGACGCTGCCCGAGCCGGAGTATCCGTAATGGCCAAGGACTGCAGCGTCTCTTTTGACAAAGAAGCCGGTACCCTGTCGCTGTGCATCCACGAAGATGTGCCCGTAGCCCTTCCGGGGCAATTTCCTCGTCCATCCCGCATATAAATAAGTAAAGAACTGTTTCGGTGAATTTCTATGGTCATTCCATTGAATCATATATCTCCCGGCGACCGAGCCGAGGTGGTGTGGATCGCCAGCGAAGAGGGCATGGCTGCCCGTCTGCAGGATCTGGGGTTTGCTCCCAGAGAAGTGGTCTCCTGCGTGCTGAAAAAAGGGGGACAGGGCATGAGCGCCTACCTGGTGCGGAATGCGGTAATCGCCCTGCGGTACGCAAACGCCCGGGAAATCTTCGTGCGGCTGCTGGAATAGAGGGGGACTCCCCTCTATGCCAGGCTTCCGTCTTTTCCCGGCTTGAGCGTGACTTCCGATGCCGCCATGGTCCCGTCATCATGAAAAGAGTAAACCTTAGCGTTTGTGATCCGGAGTCCTGTAGCCATCTTTCCGTCCTTCCCCATGTAGTACCATTTTTCTTTATAAAAGTACCACTGGTCCTCTATGGCGTGTCCGGCCCCGTCAAACCAGTACCAGGCTCCGTCAATCTGCTCCCAGTCATTTTTGGTGTACGCACCGTCCGAACGGAAGTGAGTCCACCCGGTTCCGTCAAACTGCCAGCCGTCCTTAGGCCAGGCGGCCATAAAGCTCTGCGGTGTTCCGTACTGTTTTTTCAGCTCCTTGGGCGTGGATCCCCAGTCCGGCAGCTGAAAATGCGGTTTATCCACAATGGATTTCCAGTCGCCTCCCCATTCCAGTCCCAGCTCTTTTCCCAGCTCTCCCACTTTCCGGAAAAATCCGTCTCCGTCCTCGTAGGCCCCTTTCCCATCCTTTCTGTAAAAGTCAAAGGCCACTCCCCACTGATGCATAGAGGAAAATGAATTTCCGTCAGCATTTGTCACGATCCGGCCAGGCTTGGTTCTTCCCTGGGCGTAAAGGGCATTCTGCTCTTCTACGGTGCGCAGGCACTCGCCGATTCCTACGGCAAGTCCCTTTTCCCCTCCTGTCTTCACCAGCTCCCGCAGTTTTTTCTGCAGAGCAGGGTGAAGCTGATCAATATCTTTCATTCTGCTTCTCTCCTGTCTTTTTTATATAGCATATGAAAGTATCGGAGATTTTGTCCCATGCATATCTAACGGTAAGGCCTATTGTATATGGAGAATTTCATGGACGAAAACCGTACGGCAGCAGCCCTGGCCGGCAATCCCAACGTGGGAAAAAGCACTATTTTCAACGGTCTTACCGGCTTGCATCAGCATACCGGGAACTGGTCGGGCAAGACCGTTTCCACCGCCAGAGGAACCTTTGAAGAGGGAGGAAAGGAATACCTGCTTGTTGATCTGCCGGGGACCTACTCTCTGTCAGCCCGCTCTCCGGAGGAGGAAGTGGCCAGAGATTTTCTCTCTTCCGGCATTCCCCGGATTATCATAGCCGTGTGCGACGCAACCTGCCTGGAGCGGGGACTGCATCTGCTGAAGCAGATCATCGGCCTGGACCGGGTAAGGGAGCAGGGAACGCCGGTGATTCTCTGCGTCAATCTCTGGGACGAAGCTCAAAAAAAAGGAATTGAAATCGATTTTTCTCTTCTGGAGGATGTTCTTCAGATTCCCGTGGTCCCCGTATGCGCCCGCAGAACGGAGGATCTGAACGTGCTCAAGCAGACCGTTGCCCGAACGGACGGCCGGCGCTGCTCCTATGATTGTCTGGACTTTTCTCCGAAAGAGCTGGCCGGTGAAGCAGTCACATATACCAGAAGCGGTTTCCGAAAACGGGAGGAATTTCTGGACCGCCTTACCACAGGGCGGGTCACCGGGACCCTGATCATGGTCGCCCTGCTTTTCGGCGCATTCTGGCTGTCCATGGCCGGAGCCAACTATCCGTCCCGTCTTCTCTGGGATCTCCTCTTTTCTCCGGAAGAGCAGCTGGCTGCCGGTCTGAGCGCTCTGGGCGCTCCCAGCCGGGTAACTGACTGCCTGGTCTACGGCGTATACCGGGTCCTGGCTTGGGTCATATCGGTCATGCTTCCTCCCATGGCCATATTTTTCCCCTTGTTTACCCTGCTGGAGGATCTGGGTTATCTCCCTCGGGCCGCCTTTAACATGGACCGAGCCTTCCAGCGCTGCCGGGCCTGCGGCAAGCAGTGCCTTACCATGGCTATGGGTCTGGGCTGCAACGCGGCGGGAGTGGTGGGCTGCCGGATTATTGACTCCCCCAGAGAAAGGCTTGTGGCCATTCTCACCAACTCGTTCGTTCCCTGCAACGGCCGTCTCCCCACTCTTTTTACCATGATCTCCCTGTTTTTTCTGCTGTCAGGAGCTGCCGATTCCTCCCTGGCTTCCGCCGCCATGCTCACAGCGGTCATCATTTTGGGCGTTGCCATGACTCTGGCCGCATCCTGGATCCTGTCCCATACCCTGCTGCGGGGTGTTCCGTCTGCCTTTACCCTGGAGCTTCCCCCATACCGCCGTCCTCAGATTGGTCGGATTCTGGTGCGGTCTGTGCTGGACCGAACCCTGTTCGTCCTGGGCCGGGCGGCAGCGGTAGCCGCTCCTGCGGGGCTGATCATCTGGCTCCTTGCCAATCTTTCTTATGCCGGTCCGGAGGGAGGATGGCTTGTGTTTTCGGGCGCAGGCCCGGAGACCCCCAGTCTTCTCTCTCTTTTCACGGAGGCTCTGGATCCTCTGGGCCGCTTCATGGGGCTGGACGGAGTGATCCTGGGCGCTTTTATTCTGGGTTTTCCCGCCAATGAGATCGTTCTTCCCATTATTCTCATGGCTTATCTTCAGACAGGGACTCTGGTGGAAATGGAGCATACCGCCGGGCTGGCCGCTCTGCTTGCTTCCCAGGGATGGACGGCGGTCACCCCCGTCTGCCTGATGATCTTCTGTCTGTTTCACTGGCCCTGCTCCACCACCTGCCTTACCATCCGCAAGGAAACGGGAAGTCTGAAATGGACGGCGGCGGCAGTTCTTCTCCCCACTGTCACAGGCGTGCTGCTGTGTGCCTCAGTCAACGGCCTGGCCGTCCTGCTGCATTATTTGAACCCATAGTTACTTTTTTGTGCCTGCTTTACAGCCGCACTTCCTTCCTCTACAATAAACATAGAAAAACGCAAAAGACTATCAGGAGGTAACCTATGACAGGAGAAGAACGTTTAAAACGTCATGCCGAAATCACTTTTCCCTATAAAATATTTCAAGCCGGAGAACGGGTCCGCTGTATCGTAGGGCTGGGACACAGCAATTCCATTGCTGTCGAGGGGAACACATCCGTCATTCTGGTCGATTGCCTGGATTCCGACCGGAGGGGAGCACGGCTGAAAACACTTTTACAGGAGCAGATCGGAAAACCGGTAAAAACTATTATTTACACCCACGGACATCCGGATCATCGGGGCGGTTCCGGTGCATTCCGGGATACGGCAGAGGAGATTATCATGAGCTCTCCCCGAAAGCCGGTGCTGAACTATTATGACAGGCTGAGCGGCATACTGGCAGTCCGAACCGCCCGCCAGTTCGGGTACGGCCTCACCGATGACGAATGCATCACTCAGGGAATCGGAATTCGGGAAGGGCATGCGGTAAATGACGGAAGCTATGATTTTCTTCCTCCCACTTCCCTGTTTGTTTCCGAGGAGGAAGAGCGGCTCATTGACGGCGTGCGGATCAAACTGGTTTCCGCCCCCGGAGAAACGGATGACCAGCTTTTTGTTTTCCTTCCGGACGAAAACATTCTGTGCTGCGGCGACAATTATTACGGATGCTGGCCCAACCTTTACGCCATCCGCGGCAGTCAGTACCGGGATGTGGCCGCATGGATCAGTTCTCTGGAAAAAATCATGTCCTATGAACCGGAGGTCCTTCTGCCCGGCCATACCCTTCCAATCTTCGGCAAAGAGCAGATCCTTTCCGTACTGGGAAATTTCCGCGGCGCCATTCAGTCCGTTCTTTTCCAGACCCTGGACTGTATGAACCGGGGGCTTGATATGAATGAGGCTGCCGAACAGGTGGCTCTGCCCGCAGAATACAGAGAGCTTCCCTACCTCCAGGAATTCTACGGAACTGTAAGCTGGACCGTAAAGGGAATCTATGCCGGTTATCTCGGCTGGTTTGACGGAAACCCCGTTCACCTGGACCCATCTCCCCGTCAGCGCCGAAGCCGGGAAATCATGGATCTGATCGGAAGCACTTCGGCCGTAGAAAAGCGGATAAAAGCTCTTTATGCCTCCGGAGAGTATCAGCTCGGGCTGGAACTGTGCGAACTTCTGGAAAGCAGCGGAACTCCCGTGCCTTCCCTGAAGAAGCAGGGGCTGATTTCCATGGGAAAAGCAGCGGTCAGCGCCAACGCACGGCATTACTATCTGTCCTGCGCAAAAGAACTGAGCGGCGGCAGCGAGCCTGCAGAATAAGGAAAAAGGCCGTTCCCGAAGAACGGCCTTTAAACGGCTTTTTATTCTGCCTTTTTTGAAGTTATCTGCAGCCTCTGAATATGCACGGTCAGATAGATTGTTTCTTCCTCCGATACCCGGTACGGAGTTGTCCTCTGAATATATGCCGCCACCTTGCTGGCGCAGTCATAGGATTCCAGATATTGACTTCTGATCATGTCCATCAGGCTCTTATCCCATATTTTGGACTCATTCTCATGAATGGCTCTCTGAATGAAGAACTTCAGGTGCGTGACAAACCGTTCATAATCCAGAGACTCTTCGTCAATCACAATATGGAAATGATAGGTGATAATTCCCAGCACGTCCTGAATGATCCTCGTCATGATTTTTGACCGGTCCATATCCAGATTCAGCTCTGAATTCAGAATGTGCATGGCGATAAAGCCTGCCTCATCCGCCGGCATATCCAGACCGGTATATTTCTTGATAATGGCAATGGCCTCCATGCCGATCCGGTATTCATGATTATAATAATGCTTGATCTCCCACAGCATGGAATTGCTCAGCGCCACTCCCTGACGGATTCTCTGAATGGCAAAGTTCAGGTGATCCATAAGGGCGATATAGACATTTTCATTCAGTTCCTTATTGAGGGAAAGCTGGGCATAATCTATGATCTCATTGGTCATATGCATATATTCATAAGGGATTTCTTCAGAAAGTCTCTGAAAATTTCTTACCCATTTCTCGTCAAAACGAGCAAAGGTTTTCTCTATTGACCCGGGATCTACCTCATCCCCCAGCTTTCTCCGGAATCCGATGCCGTTCCCCATAAGAACAAGCTCGTGATTCTGTTCATCCACCGCCGCAACTACATTATTATTGATCACACGGGTTATCTTCATGACTGTTCCTTCCGCAGTTTCCGGAAACGATTCCGGTCACAGTTCCTCTCCGTTGGAAGCAATCACATTTCTGTACCACTCAAAGGATGCCTTTTTGCTCCGTTTCAGAGTTCCTTTTCCTTCATTATCTTTATCCACATAGATAAAGCCGTAGCGCTTCTTCATTTCTCCGGTGCTGGCGCTTACCAGGTCGATGCAGCCCCAGGGCGTATATCCCATGAGCGGAACGCCGTCCACGTTCACCGCATCGGCCATGGCATTGATATGGGCCTTCAGGTACTCAATACGGTACCGGTCGTCCACATAGCCGTTCTCATCGGGCGTATCCACTGCTCCCAGGCCGTTTTCCACAATAAACAGCGGTTTCTGATACCGGTCATACAGAGCGTTCATGGTGATCCGAAGCCCCAGGGGATCGATCTGCCAGCCCCACTCAGACGCCTTCAGATAAGGATTCTTCACACTGGCAAAAATATTCCCCGCTGTCTGTCCGTACCGCTCCGGCTCCG
Source organism: uncultured Lachnospiraceae bacterium (assembly GCA_944377325.1). Taxonomy (GTDB): domain Bacteria; phylum Bacillota; class Clostridia; order Lachnospirales; family Lachnospiraceae; genus Lachnoclostridium_A. The sequence goes on along the minus strand of CALWEP010000221.1, from coordinate 1,100 downwards.
CGCTGGCCACTCTGGAGGAGTAGTAGGAGAAGGAAATAAAATCAACCGTATTTTCCTTCAGTATCTTCTCATCCTCCGGGGTAATGCCGATGTCATAGCCCTCTCTCTGAAAGAGCTTCTTCGCATACTCCGGATATTCTCCTCTGGACTGTACGTCGATAAAGAAGAAATTGTCCCGGTTCTTCTTCATAGCCTCAAATACATCGTCCGGATTGCAGCTGTAGGGATAGTACTGCCCCGCTGCAAGCATACATCCGATCTTATTCTCCGGGTCGATCTCATGAGCCAGCTTTGTGGCCATGGCGGAAGCCACCAGCTCATGGTGGGCCGCCCGGTATTTCACCAGCTCTCCGTCCTCTCCCTCTTCGATCAGCACTCCCGCCGCCATAAAGGGCATATGAAGGATCATGTTGATCTCATTGAAGGTAAGCCAGTACTTTACCTTGCCTTTATATCTGGTAAACAGAGTACGGCAGTATTTCATGTAGCAGTCGATCATTTCCCTGCTCTTCCAGGAACCGAATTTCTTCGTGCAGGCCACCGGAGCGTCAAAATGCACGATGGTCACAAGGGGTTCGATCCCATATCTGCGGCACTCGTCAAACACGTCTTCATAAAACTTCAGTCCGGCCTCATTTGGCTCCTCATCGAAGCCGTTGGGGAAAATACGGGTCCAGGCAATGCTCAGACGAAAGCATTTGAAGCCCATTTCCGCGAACAGAGCAATATCTTCCTTATAATGATGATAAAAATCAATGGCCTCATGACCGGGATAAAAATATCCCTCTTCGCACTCCAGCATCCTTCTGACACCGTTCATCACGGAGCGGCGCTCCGGTCCGTGAGGGATCAGGTCCACATTTGCCAGCCCCCTGCCGTCTGCGTCATAAGCTCCTTCACACTGATTGGCAGCCGTTGCGCCGCCCCAAAGAAATCCTTCCGGAAAACGTCCCATGTTATACCTCCCGTCTTCTAAATGATCTCTCGGAATCTTTAAGCCAATAAATATAAGGCTTTCAGATTCCTTTTTTATTAAAATCCCCCACTTTTTTGTCAAAAAACTCTTGACAAATCGCCAAAAATTTGCGGCGAAGCCGATT
>CALWEP010000220.1 GCA_944377325.1 uncultured Lachnospiraceae bacterium | reverse complement strand
TGCCGGTGTCTCCTCTGCCGTTTCCTCTGTTCCGTCCTCTGCGTTTTCTCCCTCTGTCTCCTCTGCCGCTTCTTCACCGGTTTCCTTCACGGTTTCCTCCTGCTGCAAAGACTTTGGCTCCGCCGAGCATCCTCCCATACTGCTGACCGCTCCCAGGCAAAGGGCCGTCAGCATGGCCGTTCCTCTCCTCATAGGTCACCTCCTGCTTTATGATTTTCGGAAATTGTAGCACAGCTTCCTTAAATCAACTTTAAGCTGTCACGGCCGAAACGCCGCAAAAAAGCCGGTCCCGCACACATTGCACGGAACCGGCCCGTTCGCCTGATCTTTTACTGTTTTTTTCTTTCTTTCGGTATAATCATCTGCATGAGGAGTCCGGTGTCGTCTGCCATAGGTTCGGCGGGAATCGGCTCCGCTTTTTCCTGCAGCATCAGTTCCGCCGTGACCGCCAGGCAGATGGAATCTGTCACATCATCCGCATTGCATCTCATTTTCCTGCAGACCGACTGAATCTGCTCCTCCGTGACCCCCGGAAGGTACTCCCGGATTACGGAAATCCTTTCCCTGATTCCTTCGGAATCATGCTTGCTCGTCATCAGGACACTTCCGTTCAGCCTGGCAAAACATACCTCGGGATGGCTTTCCCTGATCACATTTTTAAAACGGGGATTTGCCTGAAGAAATTCATCCACTTCCCTCATTTTAGGAATAATCGCATCAGTCTGGCTGGTAAATTTCTTGTTCAGCACCCGGACATTGGCCGCCAGGCGCTCCTCCTTCGTCGCTCCGTACACAGCCTGTCTGCAGGGAACCGGAAATACGGTGGATGCCCGCCCTTTCAGAATCTTCCTTGCAATGCCGTCCGGACGGATATGGCCGGCATTGCCCTGAAGTCCTATGACCATATCAATCAGGCAAGCATCAAAAGAAATCTTTTCCGTCAGTTCTTCCAGCTCGGAGAATTTGTAAATGTCAAGAACGCCGTCTGTGATCACAGAGGCAATCCATCCGCCCCTGCACCCGTCAATTCCTACGGCACATCCGCTTCCCATCTTTTTTTCCCGCCTTTCCTCCATTCTTTCTTCCAATGGATACTTCAAGGCTACGTTAATGATATGGGCAATGTTCTGATCTCCTGCAAACCGTTCCCGATCCGTAAAATCCTCTGAAAGGGGCAGCCATTCCAGCGCGTTGATCTCTTCTGTAAGAGGAATCTCCTGCCGAAGCTGTCCCACATAAATTTCCAGAACAAACTCCTGCGCATAATAGGTCAGATCCATAAGCCGGAACAGGCAGATGCTGTCCCTTCCGATTCCCGTCTCTTCCTCCAATTCCCGGTAAGCAGCATCCAAAGACGCTTCTCCCGGCTCTGCCTTCCCTCCGGTAAAATTGTAAAGGCCTTTGTAAGGCTCTTTTGCCCTTCTGCAGAACAGAACTTTATCTTTCTCCGGTCCAAATACCACAATACAATTTAATCGTTTCATCTCAATCTCCCTGCTCCTCTTCCCGTATCTTCCGCCAATCTTCTTTTGTCAGGAGGCTGGCACGGCTGATTCGCGTCTCTCCCAGCTGCGGAACGGCTCGGTTTCTGTCCGTGTGATGATACCGGAATCCGCATTTTTCCTGAACGCGCCCGGATTTCCTATTTCCCTCATAATATCCGCACCAGACCGCTCTCATTCCCAGATCTTCAAACGCACGGCGGATCAGTTCCCTGGCCGCTTCCGGAATATATCCCCTTCCCCAGAAGGGCCGTCCGATCCAGTATCCAAGCTCACACTCGTCTTCCCTGCCTGCCAGTTCCGACTTTCCATACAGCTTCAGTTCGGCAGCTCCCATCACCCCTCCGTCCTCTTTTCGGCATACAGCATAGCATTCCGGTCCGTTAAACACATATTTGATTACATTAAGGCTTTCCTCTACGCTCTTGTGCTCCGGCCACCCGGCCGCAGGCCCGACCAGCGGGTCCTTCGCATATTCATACAGGCTTTCCGCGTCCGCCTCTTTCCACGGACGCAATATTAAACGGTTTGTTTGCAGAATCATAGTTTCCTCCGTAATGTATAAATCCCTTAAGTCAATTACTACTTATATTTATATTATAAAAGATTCTTTCGCGCATTGTATAAAACTTTTCAGCTCCTGATTTCCCTGCAGAGATTTATAGTAGATCCCGAAAGACGCCTTTTCCACGTCCCTGATGGGAATCTTGCAGACCGTCGGTATATCCGGAACCAGAAAGGACGGAAGAACGGAAATTCCGTAATCCGCCATAACCAGAACCGTTATAGCTTCCGCTGATTCGCAGAAGTACAGTCCGGACGGCGGCATATCCCCTATGAGCTGCCCCTGCAGCTGAGCAACCGGATGGGCCGCTCTGGCAGGAGCAAACAGCACCAGGCTCTGACCCCCCAGCCGGTCAAATGTCACCTCCTGCTGCACGGAAAGTTCATTCCGCGGAGAACACACGCAGACCATGGGAACCTGGGCAATTTCCTTGTAAAGCGCCAATATTTTTATATTTTCAGGCTCTCTGAAGCCGATAACCGCATCCAGATCACCTTCCTCCAGCATCTGATAGATATGATGAAACGGAATAACCTGAATGCGGTGATGCATATTCGGTCTGACTGCCCGAAGCCGCTTCAGCACATCCACAAGCAGAAACATGCACGGAAAGCTGTAGCATCCCAGATCCAGCGTCTCCACATTTCCCGACATAGGACCGTCAAACCGTTTCTTTGCCCGCTCCGATATGGATACGATCTGCTCCGCATCCCGCAGAAACATCTTTCCTTCCTCCGTCAGTCTCACGCTCCTGGTTGTTCTGCGGAACAGCTTTACGTTCAGTTCCTTTTCAAGGGAACGGATCTGCTGGCTGACCGCCGGATGCGTCACATGAAGCTGCTGGGCTGCTTTCCCGAAATTCAAATATTCCGCTACCGCCAAAAAGCAGGACAGCTGAAAGGTATTCATAGGATCACTCCTTTTGTATTATTAAGATTTTCTTTCTAATAGTAACATATTTTAAATTCACTTTCAAAGAGAAATCCGTATAATGTTCTATGAACAGATAAGTAGGACCCTAACATTTTTTCATATGGGCCCCTATAAAACAAAATTGGAGGAAATCAAATGAAATCACTGTTGGCACAAATAAAACAATATAAAGCTGCCTTCATTCTTGCACCGGTCTTTACGGGAGGAGAGGTATTAATGGAAGTGCTGATCCCTTTCATTACCGCCCTGCTCATTGACAGAGGGATTGAGGCAGGAAACATCCGCCAGGTTTACCTGTACGGCGGCCTTATGCTGCTCATGGCCTTCTTCAGCCTGGTATTCGGAGTTCTGGCCGGCCGGTATGCGGCCAAAGCCTCTTCCGGTCTGGCCTGCAACCTGCGGGACGGCATCTATGAAAAGGTTCAGCAGTTTGCCTTTTCCAACATCGACAAATACAGCACCGCCGGTCTGGTAACCCGTATGACAACCGATGTGACGAACGTGCAGAATGCCTGCCAGATGATTCTGCGCATTGCCGTCCGTGCCCCTCTCATGCTGGTCTGCAGTCTGATCATGTGCTTCCTGATCAGTCCTAAGCTCAGTTCCATTTTTTTCGCAGCCATTCTGGTTCTTGCCGCCGCCCTGATCTTTATCATGAGCCGGACCACCAGAGTGTTCCGCCAGGTTTTCCGCCGGTACGATGATCTGAATGCCAGCGTGCAGGAAAACATTTCTGCCGTCCGGGTCGTAAAAGCATTCGTACGGGAAGAACATGAAAACAGCAAATTCCGAAAGGCAGCGGAAAACCTCTGCCGTCTGTTTGTAAAAGCCGAAAGTACTCTGGCACTGAACAGCCCGGTCATGATGCTGGTGGTATACGGCTGTATCCTGGCCATTTCCTGGTTCGGCGCCCGCTTCATCGTGGCCGGCAGCCTGTCCACAGGGAATCTGACAAGCCTGTTCAGCTATGTTATGAGCGTGCTCATGTCCCTGATGATGCTTTCCATGATCTTTGTAATGATCACAATGAGCACGGCCAGCGGGCAGCGAATTGCAGAAGTTCTCAACGAGACCCCCGATATGTCCGATCCTGACCATCCGGAAATGCAGATAGCCGACGGCAGCATTGATTTTAATCAGGTAGATTTTTCCTACAAACACGGCGGCAGCGGAGAAAAAACTCTGAGCCATATCGACCTGCACATCCGTTCCGGCGAAACCATCGGCATCATCGGCGGTACCGGATCGGGAAAATCCAGCCTGGTCAGCCTGATCAGCCGTCTCTATGACGCAGACAGCGGCAGTGTCTGCGTAGGCGGCAAAGACGTGCGTTCCTACGATACGAAGGTACTGCGCAGTCAGGTGGCCGCCGTACTTCAGAAAAATGTGCTGTTTTCCGGCACAATCCTGGATAATCTCCGCTGGGGCAAAGAAGATGCTACGGAAGAAGAATGCGCCGAAGCATGCCGGCTGGCCTGCGCCGACGAATTTATCGAGCGGTTCCCGGACGGCTATCACACCTGGATCGAGCAGGG
>CALWEP010000219.1 GCA_944377325.1 uncultured Lachnospiraceae bacterium | reverse complement strand
AAATGGTTCCGGAAGGCATTTTCCGGGTATAAAGCGGCGATCCTAAAGCATACTACTCACAGAAAGGAAGTGAGATGTATGGAAACCTGGAGACTGAAGGTGGGGATCGCCGCTCTTTTTGCGTGTCTGATTCTGACGGCGGCAGTGCTGTGCTGCTGTCTGTTCGGTTTCTGCGGAGGAACGGAGGAGATGGAAGGAACCTTTGTGGAAGCTGCGGAGGTGATGAAAGGGTGAACCGGACCGAGGTGTACTTAAGCCTGCAAGAGATCACAGAGGTTCACAGCAAAAAGGTTCGGCTGAAGGATGTGGCTGAGCTCTGGTGCCCGGATCCGGCTTTGGAGGCCAGGCTGAAGGCGCTGACGGTAAAAACCATCCGGGAGGACAGAAACAGGAGGTATGTGGAGAGCGTCCTGGACGTACTTCGGCTCATAGGGAAGGAGGCTCCCGGAGCTCAGGTCACCACCGTGGGAAAGACGGAATTTATCATTGATTATCATAAGCCTGAAAAGCCTTTTTATGCGTGGGAATGGCTGAAAACAGCTTTTGTCTGTGCCGTATGCTTTTTCGGGGCGGCATTTGCCATTATGACCTTCAACAATGACGTGGATGTGACCGGCGTGTTCCGGGAAATCTATTTCATGGTCACCGGGAGGCAGTCAGACGGCTGTACTGTGCTGGAAATATCCTATTCCGTAGGACTGGCAGTGGGAATTACGGTATTTTTCAACCATTTTTCCAAATGGAAGATCAACACGGATCCGACTCCCCTGGAGGTGGAGATGCGTCTCTACGAAGAAAATATCAGCAAAACGGTTATCCGGAACGAGGGAAGAAAGGAGCAGGAGACAGATGTTTCTTGAGACAGCGCTGCTGGCGGCAGTGGGGGCTTCGGCCGGAGGGATCATCGCTGCGGGAGTATTCGCTTTTTTGGCCATTATCGGAGTATTTCCCAGGCTGATGGGAAAGACCGGCACCAAAAACCATGTTCTTCTATATGAAACAATTCTGATCCTGGGAGGGGTTCTGGGAAACTGGGGAGATCTGTGGCCCGTCCCGCTGGGGACAGGCCCTTTTCAGTCCGTTCTTCTGGGGCTCTGCGGCCTGTCCGTCGGTATTTTTGTGGGCTGCCTGGTCATGTCTCTGGCGGAAACCCTGAAGGCTCTTCCCACGATCAGCCGGAGAATCCGCCTGTCAGTGGGACTGCAGTATGTGATTCTGGCCCTGGCCCTGGGGAAGCTGTCCGGGTCGCTGATTTACTTTGTCAGAGGATTCGGAGATTAGGAAAGGAGTATTATGGAAGTTGACAAAAAAATGTATGAAAGCTATATCAAGGAGATCACTCCTGTTCACGGAAGGCTGCGCAGCATGCTGCAGGCTTTTCTCTCAGGGGGGCTGATCTGCACGCTGGGGCAGCTGGTGATCAATGGGCTTCTGGCCATGGGAATGGAAAAAGAGGACGCCATGGCCTGGAATCAGCTTTTTCTCATCGGGCTGAGCATTCTTCTCACAGGCCTGAATATTTATCCCAGGCTGGTGAAATTTGCCGGAGCAGGAGCTCTGGTTCCCATCACCGGCTTTGCCAATTCCATGGTTGCGCCCATGATGGAATTTAAGGTGGAGGGACAGGTGTTCGGAGTGGGCTGCAAGGCCTTTACCATAGCCGGACCGGTGATTCTGTACGGCATATTCAGCACCTGGGTTCTGGGAATGGTGTATTACGTGCTGGGACTCTGGAAAATGGGATGACGGAGAGGAGAGAGAGGTATGAAAAAGGGCAGATCCAGCCTGGAATTTGAAAGACCTCCCGTGGTGGAGGCCGCGGCGTCGGTGGTAGGTCCGAAGGAAGGAGAAGGTCCGTTTCGGGGAATGTTTGACCAGGTGGAGACCGATCCCATGGCGGGAAAGCCTACCTGGGAGGCTGCGGAGAGCTTTATGCAGAAGGAGGCCTGCCGCCTGGCGCTGGAAAAAGGCGGACTGGAGAAGGAAGAAATCCGGTATCTGTTTGCAGGGGACCTGCTGGGACAGCTGATTGCTACCTCCTTCGGAGTCAAAGAGCTGGAGATTCCCCTGTTCGGCCTGTACGGGGCCTGCTCCACCATCGGAGAAGCCCTGTCTCTGGGAGCCATGACCGTGGCGGCCGGCTATGGGGAACGGGTCCTTGCGGTGGCTTCCAGCCACTTTGCCACGGCGGAAAAGCAGTTTCGGTTTCCTTTGGGATACGGAAATCAGAGACCTTTTTCCGCCACTTGGACCGTTACGGGAAGCGGAGCCTTTGTGCTGACGGATTCTTCGGCGGTCTTGAAGCCGCGGGATAGGAAAGGCTCCGGTCAGGCGGTGATCACCGGAATCACCACGGGAAAGATCGAGGATATGGGAGTGAAGGATTCCATGAACATGGGGGCGGCCATGGCTCCTGCCGCCTACAGCGTGATCTCCCGAAACCTTATGGATTTTCAGAGGGAGGAAAGGGATTATGACAGGATCATCACAGGAGATCTGGGCGTGGTGGGAAGAACTGTGCTGCTGGATTTTATGAGGGCATCAGGGAGAGAACTGTCGGAAATCCATATGGACTGCGGAGTGGAGATTTATGACAGGGAAGCTCAGGACACCCATGCCGGCGGAAGCGGCTGCGGCTGCGCGGCGGTGACTCTGGCGGCTGTTATTCTGGAAAAAGTACGGTCGGGAGAATGGAAGAGGATACTTTTTGTTCCCACCGGCGCCCTTCTTTCTACGGTGAGCTTCAACGAGGGGCAGACGATTCCGGGGATCGCCCACGGAGTGGTGATGGAGCACAGAGACCTTTAGGAGCGGAGAGGAGTACGGAATGGATTATGTGAAAGCATTTCTGACAGGAGGATTGATCTGCCTGCTGACTCAGGTCATTATGGACAATACGAAGCTGATGCCCGGCCGGGTCATGGTAGGTCTGGTGGTTTCAGGGGGGATTTTGGGGTTTCTGGGCCTGTATGAGCCGTTTGCGGAATGGGCGGGGGCGGGAGCCGGAGTTCCCCTTCTGGGCTTTGGAAATACTCTGTGGAAGGGAGTGAAGGAGGGAATTCAGGAGGACGGCCTGCTGGGGGTGTTCAAAGGAGGCTTTACCGCTTCGGCGGGGGGAATCTGCGGCGCCCTGGTTATGTCCTATCTGGCGTCTCTGGTGTTCAAGCCGAAAATGAAGGAATGAGAAGAAAAAAAGAAGACAGCCTGAGAAAAGAACGGATTGAGCCGTTTCTCATTCTCAGGCTGTTTTTTTGAAAATTTACCGTTTTTCCGGTTTCACATTCAGCCGGGGGGCGGAGCTGCGCTGATCACGTCGTCCTCATATTCGTTGATCACGGTCCCGGAGGACGGAGACTGGAAAGAGGGCGAGGTGCTCTGGGAAGAACCCGGGCTGGAGGGCAGGACCGGCGCATTGGGATTGATGATTACGCTGGAACTGCTGTGAATGGTGCAGTAGCCGGGCAGGCTCACCAGGGAATCATCGGTGACGGCCGTTTCCCCGGAAGGAATGGACATAAATACGCAGGAGGTCTTGTCAGGACAGTACTCCGTGGCCAGCTGACCGGATTCGGAGCATACCGTGGCACGGATATGATTGTTGCACACTTCCGTGGGAACGGTGCCTTTGGCGAAATATTCCGTGTATACGGCATTGCCTCTGGGGTCTTCCGAGCAGACGCCGGGAACGGCCAGTTTTCCGGATTTCCGGCAGATTTCCGCAGTCTCGATGCTGTCCGGAACCGTAAAGCCGGGGTCGGACAGGCCTTCGTGAACCCGGGTCATGATCTTGCGCCAGATATCCTTGTGGTAGCTGGTGCCTCCGTTGGCAGCGGTAAGTTTCTGATTGTTGTCGCAGCCGCCCCAGACGCCGGCAGTATAGTAGGGGGTAAAGCCGACGAACCAGACATCGTTGTTTGCCGTGGTGGTTCCGCTCTTTCCCGCAGCCGACATACCGGACAGAGCCGCTCTGGTGCTGGTGGAGTTTACGCTCATCTCCGAACCGGAAAAATGCCGGTTGGCTTCCAGGGACTCAGACATGGCGTCAGTCAGCAGGAAGGCGGTGGAATCCTTCAGCACCCGCTTGGTTTCCGGCTGGTTGTCCACCAGAACCCGGCCGTTGTGGTCCAGGATCTTTGTGAAGAAAATGGGCTTTGTGTACACTCCGCCGTTGGCAATGGCGGAAAAGGCGGCGGTCAGCTCCAGGTTGGAGACGCCGTTGGTCAGTCCGCCCAGAGCGGCGGCAGGAGTCACATCCTTGTCCACCAAGGTGGTAATTCCCAGATTTTTCGCGTATTCGATGCCCAGCTGGGGAGTCACGGTTTCCATCATGCAGCGCACGGCCACAATGTTCATGGAGTAGATGATTCCCTCTCGGATGTTGGAATAGCCCAGATATCCGGGGCCGGAGGAATACCAGTTTTTAAAGGTTTTGGTGCCTACCGTATAGGGAGCGTCGTAGTAGACCGTTCCCAAGGTGGCGCCGCAGGTATCCAGGGCAGGAGCGAAGCAGGTGAGCACCTTGAAAACCGATCCCGGCTGACGGACCACGTTGGTAGCCCGGTTCAGGGTACGGCTGGCGGTTTTTTCTCCCCGGCCTCCGCTGATGGCCTTCACCTCTCCCGTGTACTGGTCCATGAGGACGAAGGAAATCTGAGGCTGGAGGATCATGGTCAGGGATTCGCCGATCACCTGATCGTCCTCCTTCAGCTGCCAGGTGCGGTACTGCTCCACATCATTCTGTGCCGCCTCCTGACTGTCGTAAAGACCGTCATAGGAGTCGCCCAGCACGTCGGTATGCCAGTTGGACAGCGTATTTTCCGAGAAATGTTCCGTGGTGCCGTCGGCATGGGTGACGGACAGGCGATACTCCACAGAGTATTTTGCGGCGGTGTAATTATCCGGATTGTTCACTTCCTCGTCCACAATGGCCTGAATCTCAGGATCCTGCGTGGTGTAGATCTGCAGGCCGCCGCTGTAGAGCAGGTTGGAGGCCTGATTTTCCGAATAGCCCAGCCGGTCGGTGAGCACGTCCATCACCTGGTCGATCAGCTCGTCCGTAAAATAGCTGTAGGGAGTGCTGTTTTCCTTGGTGAGCATATCCACGTCCTGGATTCGGTCATAGACATCGTCAGCCAGGGCTTCCGCCTGCTCCTCCGCGGAAATGTAGCCTTGATCCACCATATTCTGAAGAATGATCCGCCTCTTCTCCTCATTGGCATCCCGGCCGGAAATGGGATTGTACTTGGAAGGGTTCTGAGTGATGCCGGCCAGCACCGTACATTCGGACAGGGTCAGCTCGGAGACGTCCTTGTTGAAATAGCGCTTGGCGGCTACCTTTACTCCCAAAGTGTTGTTGCCCAGGTTGATGGTGTTTAAATAGTTGGTGATAATCAGCTCCTTGCTCATGCTTTTTTCCAGCTGAAGAGCCAGGTACTGTTCCTGGACCTTTCTTTCGATCCGGTCGCCCCAGTTGTCTTCGCCTCCTCCGTCCAGCACATTGTTTTTGATCAGCTGCTGGGTGATGGTGCTGGCTCCGCCTTTGTAATCTCCGGTGATCACTCCCACGGCAGCTCGGGCAATGGAGCGCAGGTCGATGCCGTTGTGCTTCCAGAAACGGGCGTCCTCGATGGCAACGAAGGCGTCGATCAGGTCCTGGGGAAGCTCGTCATAGGTGGCTTCCTCACGGTTGGAACCGGTTTTTACCAGGGTATCGGTAAGATTTCCGGCGCTGTCATAGACGGTGGTGGCGTAGCCTGCAGGGACAATGCTGTCCAGGCTCAGCTCAGGGGCCTGCCGGATAATGCCGTTGATCATGCCTAAGCCTGCTCCTGCCGCCACAACGCCCAGAAAAAGGAACATCACAAACAGCAGCTTCACAAAGGAAAAGCTTATTTTGGAAGCGTATTTTTTCCTCCTGGACCGGAGGGACTGTATCTTTTGTTCTGTTCCGCGTTTTCCGTAATTCATAAAACCTCCTTTCCGGGAATCCCGGTCAGTATCTACATAGTATACCAAATATCGGTTTGGAATTCAATGTTCTTGAGTTTTTCCCTGTTTTCCTATATAATCGTGAAGGAAACAGGAGGAAACAGAGAATGATTCCAGAATACAAGATCCTCTATGAGGGAGGAAGCGGAGAAATCACGGAAAAGAAATCCCGGTTCATTGCCACCCTGCGTCCGGCGGAATCGGAGGAAGAGGCGTTGGCCTTTATTGAAGAAATGAAGAAAAAGTACTGGGACGCCACTCACAACTGTTCGGCCTTTGTCATCGGAGAGCGGGGAGAGCTGTGCCGGTGCAGCGACGACGGAGAGCCCAGCCAGACGGCGGGACGCCCTATGCTGGATGTGCTGCTGGGAGAGGAGATCCGGAATGTGTGCGTTGTGGTTACCAGGTATTTCGGAGGAACCCTGCTGGGGACCGGGGGTCTGGTGCGGGCCTATTCGGGAGCGGTGAAGGCAGGTCTGGAAAACTGTCAGGTTGTGACCAAACGGCTGGCGAAGGAACTGGAAGTGACCACAGATTACTCCGGTGTGGGAAAGATTCAGTATTTGGCGGCTCAGAACGGGATCACGGTGCTGAACAGCGAGTATGGGGAGAATGTGGTTTTCTCTTATCTTGTACCGTCAGGCGAGGCGGAACGCTTTGCGGCCGTCCTTACGGAAGGCACCAACGGCCGCTGCAGAATCCTGGAAAAGAGGGAGCTGTACTGCGGACTCCTGGATAATAAGGAAATCATTCTGTTCTGAAAACCATGAAAAAGAAGGAAAATACCCATGAAGAAATTTATTGCTGAATTCAAGGCGTTCGCCCTTCGGGGGAACGTAATGGATATGGCCGTCGGTATTCTCATCGGCGGCGCATTTTCCGGAATTGTCACATCACTGACGGAGAATTTTATCAATCCCATTCTGAAGCTCGTCACCGGGGCGGAGCGCTACAGTCTGGCCCAGGCTGCCGGCTTTGCCTCTGCCTTTGTAGGGTCTGTGGCCAACTTTCTGATTATGGCGTTTATCCTGTTCTGCCTGATGAAGGCGGCAAACACAGCGGCGTCCATCGGCAGGAAGAAGGAAGCGCCCAAAGCGCCCGCCACAAAGAAGTGTCCTTTCTGCAGGTCGGAGATCGCCATAGACGCCACCCGGTGCCCTCACTGTACTTCCTTCATAACGGAGGAAAAGGAACAGGGGTAAATTTTCCGCTGTTCCCCCTTGCAATCTGCTTGTCAAGGTGTTATACTTACCAATCGGAAAGAAGACTGACTAAGGACCGTGGACACGAGTCCTTAGTTTTTTTGGTGCGCCCGGCGGGCGCACGTTCTAATGGGTGAAAGTCCCTGACCCGCCCGGCAGTGGGAAGGGTGCAGCCAATGGCAAGGACGTCAGCGTGAGGTGGGGTCTGAAGGAAGCCGGAGG
>CALWEP010000218.1 GCA_944377325.1 uncultured Lachnospiraceae bacterium | reverse complement strand
AAGAAAGAGCGTACTCTCCGTTTTTAAAGTCCCGGTCCGTGAGCCGCTCCCTGGATGTTTCCAGAAAATCCCCCTCTGTCTCTATGGAAAGCTTTACATAGCCCCAGTTCTTTTTCCGGATCACAAGGGTATCGTCAAAGATCCCGATGTGCTCCCCGTAGCTTTTTGTCTCCTCCCTTACCTGGATCTCCACAGGAGGCTTCATCTTCAGAGCCACCATGAATTCCTCTACGGCTCCGGCCCGGTCCCTGCCTCCCTTCAGGCCCTCATAAACAGCCCTGGCATGCAGATCCCGCATAAAAGGAGCGGAGCAGAAATCCTGATATTCAAACAGGCGTACCGCAAGCTCCATATTTTCTCTGGCAAGCCTGGCAAAATCCACCGGACGGCGGAGCTCCGAAAGAACCCTGGCGGACACTCCCGCATCTGCCCGGAATACGTAGGGCAGACTCACCTCTCCCGCGTTGGTCACCAGGCAGAATTCTCCCCGGATCTCCTCTCCGTCCTGCAGATTCTCCGAATCCACCTCATAAACCACCCGGCTGCGCAGGCCGCCGAAGGAATTGTCCGGAATTCTCACCCGTCCGTCCGTCGAATACACCAGTCCCTTTACCATGAGCCCGTTTCCGCTGAGAACGAAAAATTCTCCCCGGGCCGCTTCTCCGGCATGAATTGTTTCATCCAGGGACGCCGGCTTCAGCACACATTCCGGGCTTTCCGTATCCACAATTCCTCTGGCAAGACGGTTAATTCTTTCTCTCATTGCACCACCTGTTCCTGTCTCTTTCTGTCCTTTTTTGTCTCATCCATTCTAGCATATTTCTCCTTGATTTAAAACCCCAAACTTGCTATGATAGATATAAAACAGCAGCATATTGCGCGGGCCGCAGAGCCCGCGGACTGGAGGATCCTATGACAACCAACGAAAAAGCCCTGCTCCTTCACAAAGAATGGCAGGGAAAACTGGAAACCGTTTCCAAAGCAAAGGTGGCTTCCAGGGAAGACCTGGCCCTGGCCTACACACCGGGAGTGGCCGAACCCTGCAAAGTCATTGCTGAAGATAAAGAAGCCGCCTACACCTACACCTGGAAGTCCAATACCATCGCCGTAGTATCCGACGGCAGCGCCGTGCTGGGTCTCGGCAACATCGGTCCCTACGCAGCCATGCCCGTTATGGAAGGAAAAGCGGTGCTTTTCAAGGAATTCGGCGGTGTGAACGCCGTTCCCATCTGCCTGGATACGCAGGATACGGAGGAGATCATCAAAGCGGTCACCGCCATCGCTCCCGGCTTCGGAGGCATTAACCTGGAGGACATTTCCGCCCCCCGCTGTTTTGAAATCGAAGAGCGGTTAAAGGAGATCCTGGATATCCCCGTATTCCACGATGACCAGCACGGCACCGCCATTGTGGTTCTGGCAGGAATTATCAATGCCTTAAAAGTCACCGGCCGGAAAAAGGAGGACTGCCGCATTGTGGTAAACGGCGCAGGCAGCGCGGGAATCGCCATTTCCCGTCTTCTTCTCACCTACGGCTTCCGTCATCTGACGCTCTGCGACCGCCCGGGCATTCTCTGCAAAGGCATGGACGGACTGAACTGGATGCAGGAAAAAATGATGGATGTCACCAACCTGGACCATCAGACCGGCTCTCTGGCTGACGCCATGAAGGGAGCAGATATTTTTGTAGGCGTTTCCGCCCCCGGAATCGTCACGAAAGAAATGGTAGCTTCCATGAACCGCGATGCCATTCTCTTTGCCATGGCAAATCCCGTTCCGGAGATCATGCCCGATCTGGCAAAGGAAGCCGGAGCCAGAGTAGTGGGCACCGGACGCTCCGATTTTCCCAATCAGGTGAACAACGTGGTTGTATTCCCGGGCATATTCAAGGGCGCCCTGGAAGGACGGGCTCAGGCAATCACGGAGGAAATGAAGCTGGCAGCCGCCGAAGCCATCGCCGGGCTGGTAGCCGATCAGGACTTAAGCGAGGACAATATTCTTCCGGAGGCATTTGATCCCAGAGTGGCGGATGCGGTCAGCAAAGCGGTGAAGGAACACATTTAGGAGCGCCTATGCTTACAGCCCCCATTACTCTTTACAAATTAATGACGCTGTATATGCTGAAGCAGGTGAATTTTCCCCTGACCAACTCTCAGCTCACCTCTTTTTTTCTGGACCATGAGTACACCACCTATTTTGTGCTCCAGCAGGCGCTGAACGAGCTGCTGGAAGCAGGACTGCTGAAAAAAGAGGCCAGTCACAACAGCACCCGTTATGAAATCACAAAGGAGGGGGAGGAAACCCTCTCCTTCTTCGGAAAAAATATCAGCGCTTCCATTGTGGAAGATATGGACCGGTATCTGAAGGAAAACCGTTTCCGTCTCCGCAACGAAGTAAGCACCATTGCTGACTACTACAAGTCCACCAATCAGGATTATACCGTTCACTGCGAGGTGCGGGAAGGCCGCTCTCCTCTCATAGAGATCAACCTTTCCGTTCCTGACAAGGAACAGGCGGAAGCCATGTGCAGCAAGTGGAAGGACAGAAATCAGGAAATCTATGCGTTTATCATGAAATCGCTTATGAGCATTTCTTAGGGGGAATATAATGAAAAAGGGATTTTACCAGGATCTGGAAAAGGAATGGAGGCGCCTCAAAAGACTGCGTTTCTTTTACTTCGTAATGCCGGTTTTTCTTACCATGCTGTGCGTCCGCATCATCCAGGTGTACTTTCACCTGAAGCTGGAGCAGGTTAAGCGGCAGGCAGCGGCCGTTTCCGCAGAACCGAAAAAAAAGCCGTCTGCTCCCGTGCCGGCCCCTTCTCAGAAAGCCGACGTTCAGACCGTCACCCCGGAACCGGCGGGGGAGCCCGTTCCGGTTCAGACCGTATCCTGTACCGTTACCGAAGAGATATAAAAAAGCCGGATCATTCCTCAGAATGATCCGACTTTTTTCAGTTTTCTTCCGTCCCCAGATAAGACTCCAAATATTCCCAGATTTCCTCTCTTCCCTGCTTCGTCTCCGCTGAGAAGGGGATGATCACTCCGTCCTTTTCCATATTCAGGGTCGTCCGAATCAGCTTTACCTGCTTGGCCACCTGGCTGCGGTTGATCTTGTCCAGCTTGGTTGCGATAATAATGGGATGATAGCCGTTGTCCACAATCCAGTCGTACATCATACGGTCATTGGCAGACGGTTCATGGCGGATATCGATGAGAAGGAATACGCACTTCAGCGCTTTGGAGTTTCTCAGATACCGTTCGATCATCTTTCCCCATTTTGCCTTCACTTCCACGGAAACCTTCGCATAGCCGTACCCCGGCAGATCCACATAGTACATATTTTTATTGATAAGATAGAAATTGATGGTCTGGGTCTTTCCCGGCTGGGAAGAGGTCCTGGCCAGAGATTTCCGGTTCATCAGCGCGTTGATCAGGGATGATTTCCCCACATTGGACTTTCCCGCAAAGGCAAACTCCGGCAGATTGTTCTCCGGCAGCTTGCTGGTGATTCCGCACACCGTTTCCAGCTCGGCACTTTTTATGATCATACTTTCCTCCTTTAAACGAACGCCTCCCGCAGCACATCTTCCATCTCTTTTACGTAGACGATGTTCAGTCCTCCGGTGATCTCCTTGGACAGCTCGGAGATATCTCTTCGATTCTTATCCGGTACAAGCACCTTCTTCATATGGGCCATTTTTGCTGCCAGCACCTTTTCCTTCAGGCCCCCGATGGGAAGCACCCGTCCCCGGAGGGTAATCTCACCGGTCATGGCTACCTTAGCGGATACCTTTTTCCCGGTCACGGCGGAAAGCATGGCCGTAGCCATGGTGATTCCGGCAGAGGGGCCGTCCTTGGGCACCGCTCCCTCCGGTATGTGAATGTGAATGTCATGCTCCTCATAGAACTTTTCATCCACACCGTAGCTGACGCTGACAGAACGGATATAGCTGAGCGCCGTCTGGGCGGACTCCTTCATCACGTCTCCCATCTGTCCGGTCAGGCGCAGCACGCCCTTCCCCGGCATAACGTTCACCTCAATCTGCAGAGTATCTCCTCCCACACTGGTCCAGGCCAGACCGCGGACGATTCCCACAGCGTCTTCCTCATTGGCATCCTCAAAGGATACTCTCTCCTTGCCCAGATATTTTTCCAGCTGAGACTCTGTCACATGAACGGTCTTCTTTTCCTCCTCAATCAGCTGTCTGGCTGCTTTCCTGCACACGTCGCCGATCCTTCTCTCCAGATTTCTGACTCCCGCTTCTCTGGTGTAATTATGTATGATCTTCTTCAGAGCCTTATCCGATATGGTAAACTGACCTTCCTTCAGCCCGTTCCGCTCCATCTGCTTCTTCACCAGATAGTCTCTTCCGATATGAAATTTTTCATTCTCCGTATAGCTGTTGATCTCAATCAGCTCCATGCGGTCCAGAAGAGGGCCGGGAATGGTGGCCGTAGTATTGGCAGTGGCAATGAAAAATACGTTGGAAAGGTCAATGGGGGTTTCCACATAATGATCCCTAAACTTCACATTCTGCTCTCCGTCCAGTACCTCCAGAAGAGCCGAAGAGGTATCTCCTTTGTAATCGCTGCTTACCTTGTCAATCTCGTCCAGAAGCATAAGGGGATTGGCCACTCCCGCCTGCCGCAGGCCGTCCACCAGGCGTCCCGGCATGGCTCCCACATAGGTCTTTCTGTGGCCTCTGATCTCCGCCTCGTCCCGGATGCCGCCCAGGCTGATGCGGACATATTTCTTATTCAGCGCTCTGGCCACAGAGCGGGCAATGGAGGTTTTTCCCGTTCCGGGCGGCCCCACCAGACAGAGGATGGTGCTTCCCTGGCGTTTCGTCAAAGTCCTCACCGCCAGATATTCAATAATCCTCTCCTTTACCTTTTCCAGACCGTAGTGATCCTGATCCAGAATCTCCTCCGCCCGTTTTAAGTCCTGATTGTCCTTCGACATTTTGTTCCAGGGCAGCTCCAGCAGCGTCTCAATGTAAGTGCGGAGCACATTGGCTTCCTGGCTTCCGCTGGGCATGGTGCGGAAACGGCTGATTTCCTTCTGAATCTTCTCCTTCGTCTCCTTATCCGCCTTCAGCTGGTCCAGCTGCTTCTGGTACTCGTCTCCCTCCGTGCCGGGACTGTCTTCTCCCAGCTCCTCTCTGATGATGCGCATCTGCTCCCGAAGAATGTAATCCCTCTGGTTTTTGTCAATGGCTTCCTTGACCTTCATTTGGAATTCCCGCTTGATCCGCACAATGGAGATCTCGTCCATCAGGGCCTTCATCACCCGCTGGTATTTCTCCGTCAGATTCATGCTCTCCAGAATGGACTGGCGGGCCGTATATTCAAAGGGCAGCTGTACGGACACGCTGTCCAGCAGCTCTTCCAGACCGGAAAGTCCCATCAGGGCCGGAAGAAGCTCCTTCGCCGCTCTCTGATTCTCTCTGCCGTATTCCTCCAGCTTTTCCTTCAGCACCCGGCTCATAGCCTCAGCCGTAAGATAATCCAGATTTTCCTTCTCCATGGGAAGAGGCTGGATCTCGCCCACCAGCATGGGTTCCTCCGAATCCAGGCAGACCAGTTCTCCGCGGCTCATTCCTTCCACCATAACCCGGACAATCCCGCCGGGCATTTTTACCAGCTGCTTTACAAGGGAAACCGTACCGATGGGACAGAGCTGGTCCACGGAAGGCTGCTCCTCCTCCGGGTTCTTCTGGGCCGTGAGAAAGACCTTCTGATCGCCTACCATGGCTTTTTCCACTGCCTTCACCGATTTCTCCCTGCTTACGTCAAAATGTATGGTCATTCCCGGAAGGACCGTCAGGCCCCTCAGGGCCACCACCGGCATGGTGATGTTTCTTTCTTCCACTCTGTTTCCTCCTCCTGTATCCACTTCACTCATATGGAAAATGGGAGCGGCGCTCCCATTTTCACGAATCTTTTCTCTGTTTTATGCGATTTCTCCGGTTCTGTCCTTTTTCAGGCGCTGCCCCAGAGTCTTTCTGGGAACTGCCGTATCCCGGTATATGATCTCCGGCTTTCCCGTTTTCTCCACCACATCTTTTGTGATGGTGCAGATTCCGATGGTACTGTCGGAGGGAATCTCATACATCAGGTCCATCATAACTGATTCCATAATGGAACGCAGTCCTCTGGCTCCCGTCTTTCTCTCCACTGCCAGATCGGCGATCTCCTCCACGGCGTCAGGCGTAAATTCCAGCTTTACGTCATCCAGCTCAAACAGCTTCTGATACTGTTTGGTCAGCGCGTTTTTCGGCTCGGTGAGGATTCTCACCAGAGCGGCCCGATCCAGCATATTCAGGGACACGGTCACGGGAACGCGGCCGATGAACTCCGGAATCAGTCCGAATTTCACCAGGTCCTCCGGCAGCGTCTGCTTCAGCAGCTCGTCGATGTTCATGGTATTTCTGTCCATAATTTCCGCGTTGAAACCGATGGAGCTGGTGGAGATTCTTCTCTCCACAATTTTCTCCAGGCCGTCGAAAGCGCCTCCGCAGATAAACAGGATATTGGTAGTATCGATCTGCAGGAGCTCCTGGTGGGGATGCTTTCTTCCGCCCTGAGGAGGAACGCTGGCTACGGTTCCTTCCAGAATCTTCAGGAGAGCCTGCTGTACGCCTTCACCGGATACGTCTCTGGTAATGGATACATTCTCTGATTTTTTCGTGATCTTGTCAATCTCGTCAATATATATGATCCCATACTCTGCTCTGGCAATGTCATAATCCGCTGCCTGAATGAGCTTAAGCAGGATATTTTCCACGTCCTCACCCACATAGCCGGCCTCCGTAAGCGCTGTGGCGTCCGCAATGGCAAACGGCACGTTCAGGATCTTTGCCAGCGTCTGAGCCAGGTAAGTCTTTCCTGATCCGGTGGGTCCCAGCATGAGGATGTTGCTCTTCTGCACATCCACATCCATATTTTTCTTGGAAGTTACTCGTTTGTAATGATTGTAAACTGCTACGGAAAGGACTTTTTTCGCCTCATCCTGGCCGATTACATACTCATCCAGGAATTCTTTGATCTCCTTGGGCTTCATAAGGTTTATGGCATTTACATCAAAGCCCTCATCCTGGCCGTCCAGCTCCTCCTCCAGGATCTCCGCGCACAGATCCACGCACTCGTCGCAGATATATACATTTCCCGAACCTGCTATGAGCTTTCTCACCTGGTCCTGCGTCTTTCCGCAAAACGAACAGCGTATCTTGTCATCTGCCCTACCTGGCATATTGCTACCTCGCTTTTTCATCAATTCAATCTGTTTCCCAAGCCCATTACCGGCTGGTGATCACGCGGTCAACCAGGCCGTAAGCCATGGCCTCCTCCGCCGTCATATAGTGATCTCTCTCCGTATCTCTGGCGATCACTTCATAGGGCTGTCCCGTATTGGCCGCCAGGATCTCATTCAGCTTCTTCTTCGTCTGCAGAATCTTCTCGGCTACGATCTGAATCTCCGTCGCCTGACCCTGAGCGCCGCCGGAAGGCTGATGAATCATCACTTCCGCATTGGGCAGAGCAAGCCGCTTTCCTTTCGCTCCGCCTGCCAGCAGAAAAGCTCCCATACTGGCAGCCATGCCGATGCAGATCGTGGAAACGTCGCATTTAATATACTGCATGGTGTCATAGATGGCCATGCCCGCAGTTACGGAACCTCCCGGGCTGTTGATATAAAGGCTGATATCCTTTCCCGGATCTTCAGACTCCAGAAACAGCAGCTGGGCAACAATCAGGCTGGCGGACACATCCGTCACTTCCTCGCCCAGAAAAATAATACGGTCCTTCAGCAGTCTGGAGTAAATATCGTAGGACCGCTCTCCCCGGCTGGTGGATTCAATGACATAGGGTACTAAACTCATTTACGATTACCTCCTGTTGAGAGAAAGGGCCGCCACAACCTGTCTGTTTGCGGCAGCCCGTAACAAGCTTATGATAACTTCGCTTCTGCTACCAGGAAATCTACGGCTTCCTGTACAGCAAGATCTTCCTTCATGTTTGCGATCTCTGCCTCACCCATGTAGCCTTTCAGCTTCTCCGGCTCCATTTTGTAGGCCTCTGCCATTTTGCCGATCTCCTCGTCAACCTTCTCGTCGGAAACCTGGATGTTCTCTGCCTTTACAACGGCCTCCAGAACCAGTCTGGTTTCGATTCTCTTTACTGCCTGGGGATGCATCTGCTCCTTCAGCTTCTCCACAGTCATTCCGGTGTACTGCATGTACTGATCCAGGGATACGCCGTGGCTCTGCATATTGCGGGCATACTCGCTTACCATATTATCCAGCTGAGAATCGATCATCGGCTCCGGAATCTCCATGGAAGCGTTCTTCACAACTGCCTCTACCACCCGGTTCTCATTCTCGGTGGCAGCCTGCTTCTCCTTGGTCTCAGTCAGTTTCTTTCTGATGTCAGCCTTGTACTCGTCCATGGTCTCGAACTCGGAAACCTCGCCGGCAAACTCATCGTTCAGCTCCGGAAGCTCCTTGAACTTGATCTCTTTGATCTTTACCTTGAACACAGCCGGCTTTCCTGCCAGATCGGCGGCATGATACTCAGCGGGGAAGGATACGTTCACTTCGCACTCCTCTCCCACATTCTTGCCGATCAGCTGGTCCTCAAAGGTATCGATAAAGGTATGGGAACCGATCACCAGCGGATAATCCTCACTCTGACCGCCGTCAAATTTCTTTCCGTCCACATAACCGTCGAAATCAATCACTACCTGATCGCCGTCCTGGATGGCTCTGTCATCTACGGTCACCAGTCTGGAGTTCTGCTCCTGTACCTTTTTAATCTCCTTCTCCACATCCTCGTCGGTTACTTCTGCGCTGGCCTTCTCAACCTCAACGCCCTTGTACTGGCCAAGAGTTACCTCCGGCTTTACGGCAACCTCCGCAGTGTAGATGAAGTTCTTGCCCTTTTCGATCTGTACCAGGCTCACTTCCGGTCTGGAAACGATGTCCAGTCCGCTCTCCTTTGCAGCGTCGCCGTAGGTCTGTCCGATCACTTCGTTGGCAGCATCCTCATAAAACACCTCAGCGCCGTACATTTTCTCGATCATGGCCTGGGGAACTTTTCCCTTTCTGAAGCCCGGCACATTGAATCTGCTTTTATTCTTTTTATAGGCATGGCCGATCGCCTCGACAAACTTCTCTGCCGGCACCTCCACCGTCAGCTTTGCCATATTCTTCTCTAACTTCTCTACCTGTAAACTCATCTCGTGGGTTCCTCCTTGAAATATATGTGAACCGCCTTCCATCAGGGCGTTGCACCTCAAGTTTGCATTATATCATACTACTTTGGTAAATATCAATAGGAAATTGCCTTTTTCTCGCCAAAATTCCCGTATTTTAAAGGGTTTTTCCCCTCTGCTCGCCGTCGGCCGAAAAATTCCGGACACCTCCGGGACGGCTGTCCCTTTCATGGTATCCGGAATTCTTCCATTTTATACCTGTTTTTTTACGGCTGTTGTTTTTCTTTCCGACCGGCCTGCTCCCGTCAGCACTGATCGTACTGAATGGATGCCTTAACGGCAGCCGCCTTCTCCGGAGAATCCAGAAGAGCCAGAAGCTCCAGTCCCAGATCCAGAGCATAGCCAAGGCCGCGGGCTGTAGTCACAGTCCCGTCCGTCACCACTCCCTGTCTGGTATACTCCGCTCCCTCCAGCTTGTCTTCAAAACCGGGATAACAGGTGGCTTTTTTCCCCTTCAGCAGTCCCAGCCCGCCCAGAACGGACGGTCCGGCGCAGATAGCAGCCACTCTCTTTCCTTCCTGGTACGCCTTCACAAGCTGACGGCAGAGAGGTTCGCAGGCTCCCAGATTGGTAGTGCCGGGAAGTCCGCCCGGAAGGAAAAATGCATCTCCGTTCTCCCAGTCCACATCTTTCAGCAGACAGTCTGCCTTTACGGTCACATGATGAGATCCCGTCACCTCAAGGGTATCCGTAATGGATACCAGGTTTACCTCCACACCGCCTCTGATCAGCACATCCACAGCCGCCAGACATTCCACCTCTTCCAGACCGGGCGCCATAAACGCATATACCTTTGCCACAGCCAACACTCCTTTCGTTTCGTAAGATTCTCTTTTTCCCGTTTCGGGTTCCGTTTCGATTATATTATATCCCCCGCCAAAAATCAACCGGCGGCCTCCGTTGCGAAGCCCCCGCTCCCATGGTAAAATACGGTTGGGAACAGAACACTGCCGCCTCTTATGCCTGCGGCGGAAAGGAGCAACTACATTATGGAAATCGAACGCAAGTACCTGGTTGAGCGGCTGCCGGAGGATTATGCCTCCTTCCCCTCCCGTTCCATTGAACAGGCCTATCTCTGCACCGACCCGGTGGTGCGGGTCCGGAGAGACGGAGAAGCCTTTTACCTCACCTACAAATCCAAGGGACTGATGGTCAGAGAAGAATACAACCTGCCTCTGACAGAGGAAGCCTATCTTCATCTCCTCAAGAAAGCGGACGGCAATGTCATCACCAAGCAGCGGTACCTGATTCCTCTGCCGGACTGCGGGCTGACCGTTGAGCTGGACGTCTTTTCCGGAAAATTCCAAGGTCTGGTGCTGGCAGAGGTGGAATTTCCCGATGCGGAATCTGCCGAAGCCTTCCTTCCTCCCTCCTGGTTCGGCCGGGATGTAACCTTCAGCGGAGAATACCAGAACAGCCGTCTGAGCCGCCTGTAAGCGGTTCGCACATTACGGAAAAAGCCGATAACCTTCCGGTTATCGGCTTCGTTGTCTTTTTATTATTCCTGCTCAGCGTCAGCAGTCTCCTGCTCCTTTGCGCTGTTCTCCAGGGCCTTCATGCTCAGGCTGATCTTCTTGTCTTCCTCGTTGAAGTCAACTACCTGAGCCTCGATCTCCTGACCGATGGTCAGAACATCAGAGGGCTTATCCACATGATTTCTGGAAATCTGAGAAACGTGAAGCAGTGCGTCCACGCCCGGCTCCAGCTCCACAAATGCGCCGAAATCGGTCATGCGTGCCACACGTCCGCTTACCACATTGCCGGAAGCATACTTCTCAGCAGCGTTTACCCAGGGATTGGTCTCCGGGAACTTTAAGCTTAATGCGATCTTGTCGCCGTTAATATCCTTAATCAGGACCTTTACGGTCTCACCGGTCTTGAAGGCCTTCTTCGGGCTCTCCACTCTGCCCCAGCTCATCTCGGAAATGTGAAGCAGTCCGTCTGCTCCGCCCAGGTCGATAAATGCGCCGAAATCGGCCACATTCTTCACAACGCCCTCTACGGTGTCGCCTACGTGAATGCGCTCAAACAGTTCTTTCTGCATCTCAGCCTTCTTAGCTGCCAGCAGCTGTCTGCGGTCGCCGATGATCCTTCTTCTTCTGGGATTGAACTCGGTAATCACGAATTCGATCTCCTGATCTTTGTACTTGCTTAAATCTCTCTCATATACGTCGGATACCAGGCTTGCGGGAATGAATACTCTGGTCTCCTCTACGTTTACGCTCAGGCCGCCGTCCAGAACCTGCGCAACCTTAGCGGTCAGCACTTCATGGTTCTCAAAGGCCTCCTCCAGTCTCCGGCTGCCCTTTTCAGCCTGGAGTCTGCGGTAGGAAAGAGCCACCTGGCCCTCGCCGTCATTTACCTTCACAACCTTAGCCTCCATCTCGTCGCCTACATGAACCAGCTCTCTCAGATCTGCGTTGGAGTCTGTGGTGTACTCGCTGCGGGAGATGATGCCGTCGGACTTATATCCAATGTTCAAAACGATCTC
>CALWEP010000217.1 GCA_944377325.1 uncultured Lachnospiraceae bacterium | reverse complement strand
GCAGGAAGCTCGGAAAACTGATGCAGCAAATACAGAATGGAAGCGCGTCCTATGCGGAGGCAAACGATTTTGCTATTGAAACAGGAGAACTTCTGGCGGAGGTGTTCCGGACAAACCTGTCTTCTGACGTCCTGCCGGACGGGCGCATGTATTACAATATTGCGAAACGTATTCTGGAGCCTATGCTGGAGGACAATTATCATCTGGCAGCTGATGCCGCGGTGCAGGTGCAGCAGGCGATGAACAGTGCGGCGGGAATCGGGTTGAAGGCTGTTTATCCGGAGATGAATGCGGACCGTATACGGGGAATCATCGATATTGTATCGGGAAAAGAAAGCTTTGACGATATTGCGTATATGCTTTCTGAGCCTGTGGTAAATTTTACGCAGAGCGTTGTGGACGACACGGTAAAGGCAAATGTAGATTTTCAGGGAAAGTCAGGACTTAAGCCCCGGGTGGTCCGGAGAGTGGCGGGGAACTGCTGTGACTGGTGCGCGGCTCTTGCTGGTACATATACGTATCCGGATGTATCGCGGGACGTATACCGGAGGCATAAATACTGCAGATGCACAGTCACATTTGACCAGGGGAGCGGGAAAGTGCAGGATATCTGGTCAAAGAAGTGGCGTGATCCGGAGGAAGATGATAAAATAGAGAAAAGGAAACAGATAGGGATCAGCCTTGGGATGAGGAAAGACCCGCAGGAGCAGATCTGGAAGGCAGAGAAGACAGCAGATTCTGCTGGAAGAACCCTGGCGGAACAGAAACGCATCATCCGTGAGAGGATAGCAGGCGGGGAGTACAGCCTTACTTACTCAGACCAGAAATACATGGAGCATGTGGAAGGGACGGCGCAGTACCTGAACACGGCAAAAGGAAGAAACAAAGAGCCAAGCAGGCTGACAATCACAAAGGAAGAGGCAGAAAGACTCATCCAAACATATTCCGGGACGGGAAGACCAAGAGTGTATCGAAACGGCGATGTTTCAAATATAGAGTATGCTCAGGCAGAGCATGCGGTAGGAAAAGTTTTCGATGATACCAGCGGGAAATGGATTGAAACCAGAAGATTCGCAATTCACCATGGGAAAAGCGGTTCCCATATTGTACCAGTAAAGGAGAATGAAAATGGTTGATGTTTGGGGCTTCAGCGGAGCAGGGAAGATAAGGCTGACATGTACGGACGGAGAAGTATATGAGGGAGCAGTCCTTGAGGTATGCGAGCCGGAAGAGGATGGGATGCTGGAAGACAGTATAACCATTGAATTGAAAGATAGTAGAATTATCGGTTTTGCGGCCGGAGAGATTGAGAAGATAGAGAGGATCTAGAAACTGGAGGGGGAATATGGCGGAGGTAAGAAGAGGGCGCCAGATGCCAACTCGGTCCGTTATACTGCCATATTCACAGACAAAAGGGCAGGAAGCCGTTGAACTGTATAATTCTACCGGGCGGACAGCACAGGAATGGCAGGAACTGCTGCTGTATGATCTTTTATCATATAATGACGAGGACCTTTGGACACATACGAAATTCGGATATTCAGTGCCGCGGCGGAATGGAAAGAATGAGATTGTATCCATCCGGGAAATGTGGGGCCTGAAGGACGGGGAGCATATCCTTCACACGGCACACCGAACGACAACTACACACAGCGCATGGGAGCGGCTTCTTGATCTGCTGGGGAAAGCAGGAATAGAGGTCGTTTCTTCTTATCGGGCTTTCGGAAAGGAACACATAGAAGTTACGGGCGGAGGGAAAGTGGAATTCCGAACCAGAACATCTAAGGGAGGACTGGGAGAAGGATTCGATCTTCTGATCATCGATGAGGCCCAGGAGTACCAGGATGACCAGGAAAGCGCGCTGAAATACGTGGTATCGGACAGCCAGAACCCACAGACTATTTTCTGCGGGACTCCGCCCACGCCGGTAAGTTCCGGAACAGTATTCCTCAAATACCGCCGTTCTGTGCTGGCCGGTGACACTGTGAATTCCGGGTGGGCGGAATGGTCTGTGGAAGAAATGTCAGATCCCAGAGACCGGGAGCTGTGGTATGAGACGAACCCTTCGCTTGGAACTATTCTGACAGAGAGAAAAATCACGGACGAAATAGGCTCCGATCCGGTAGATTTTAATATTCAGCGACTGGGTTTATGGATAAAGTATAATCAGAAATCGGCTATCAGCCGCGCGGAATGGGAAGAGTTAAGATGCACATCGCTCCCTAAACTTAAGGGGAAACTGTTTGCTGGCGTCAAGTACGGGCATGATGGGGAAAATGTTGCATTGTCCATCGCAGTCAGGACAGAGGACAAGAGGATATTTGTTGAGACAGTTGACTGCCGGCCCATCCGCGCCGGAACAGCTTGGATTGTGTCCATGCTTTCGGCGATGGATGTGCAGCAGGTCATTATAGACGGAGCAAACGGACAGGCGTTGCTGGCGGAAGAAATGAAAGAGGCAAAACTGCACAAGCCGGTTCTGCCGACAGTAAAAGAGATCATCGTGGCAAATTCTGCTTTTGAGCAGGGGATTTCCAAACAGGAAATCTGCCACGCGGGACAACCGGCGCTGGCACAGACAGCCAGCAACTGTGAAAAGCGCGCCATAGGCACAAATGGCGGATTTGGGTACCGCTCCATAAAGGATGGGGTGGAAATCGCGCTGTTAGACAGTGTGATATTGGCATATTGGGCTTGCAGCAAAAGCAAGGAAACAAAAAAACAGCAGAAAAGATACTAGAAGACGGTTCCGATACGGGAGTCGTCTTTTTGTATATAAAAGATACCGATACCGCCGGGTAAGCGGGGAAAGGAGACATAAAAATGGCAGATGAATTTACACCTATTACAACGCAGGAGGAGCTGGACAAAGTCATCGGGGAACGGCTGAAAAGAGAAAGAGATACGGTAAGGAAAGAATATAAGGATTATCTTTCTCCGGAACAGGAAACGGAGAAATACAAAGGGTATCTTTCTCCGGAGGCTGAAAAAAAGAAATACGAAGGATATTTATCTCCGGAAGAGGCCGCCAAGAAGGACGCGCTGATTAAAAAGTACGAGACCGACTCGGTAAAAACGAGGATCGCGCGAGAAGCGGGAATCCCGCAGGAGCTGGCGGAAAGACTGTCGGGAGAGGATGAGGCAGCGATAAAGAAAGACGCGGAAAGCCTTGCGAAACTCCTGAACGTGGGAGGAAAAGGTGGAAAAGTGCCGCCGCTGAAAAGCACTGAGCCTGACGGGGTAAGTGCAGAGGATGCGGCCTACAGAGCCATGCTGAGTGATTTGAAAGGAGAAGAATAAAAATGGCAGAGGTATTATCAAAAGGAAGTCTGTTTGATCCGGTGCTGGTAAAGGACCTGGTGAATAAGGTGAAGGGAAAATCTTCCCTGGCGATGCTGTGCGCGTCCACACCGATTCCCTTTAACGGACAGAAGGAATTTACCTTCTCAATGGACAAGGAAGTGGATGTTGTTGCGGAGAATGGTGCGAAGACAAAGGGAGGCATTACCCTTACACCGCGCACGATTGTACCAATTAAAATTGAATATGGAGCAAGAATCTCAGATGAATTTATGTATGCGTCCGAGGAAGAGCAGATTGATGTATTGAAGAGTTTCAACGAGGGATTCGCGAGAAAGGCGGCCAGAGGACTTGACCTGATGGCTTTCCATGGTGTGAACCCGAGGACAGGAACAGCTTCCTCTGTGATTGGAGATAATCATTTTGATAGAGCTGTGACTCAGATCGTAACAGAAGGCGATACCGCAGACGCCCAGGTGGAGGCGGCGATTGCGCTGATTCAGGGATCTGAAAACGATGTAACAGGAATGGCTATGGCTCCGGCGTTCCGCTCTTCCCTGGCTGCCCTGACGCTCACCAGCGGACAGAAGATGTATCCGGAGCTGGCATGGGGGAGCGCGCCGGGAGCAATTAACGGGCTGGAAGTGCAGGTAAATTCTACTGTATCTGCGAATAACAGCAAGGATCTGGCCATTGTAGGCGACTTCCAGAATGCGTTCCGCTGGGGCTATGCCAAGGAGATCCCGATGGAGATCATCCAGTATGGCAACCCGGACAATGATACCACGCTGGGAGACCTGAAGGGCCATAACCAAATCTATATCCGCTGTGAGGCATATCTGGGATGGGGAATCCTTGATCCGGCGGCATTTGCGCTGATTCAGAAGGCCGATGAGGAAAGTACATGAGATATAAAAACGTGAAAACGGGAGCCGTAGTTGAGACAGACTGCGTGTGCAGAGGAGCGGACTGGCAGGAAGAGAAGCCGGCCCGCTCTTCTGCTCCATCTAAAACGGCAGCCGGAAAGAAACGGGCGGTGAAGAAAAATGACCAACTTTGCGGAGATTGAGGACATGGAAACCCTGTGGAGGAAGCTGACGCCGGAAGAAACGACACGGGCGGAAGCGCTGCTCCCACTGGTATCAGACTGCCTGCGCTATGAAGCAGAGAAGGCAGGAAAGGATCTGGACCAGATGATAGTAGAATCGCCTGCCCTGGCCAACGTGGCCAGGTCTGTGACCGTGGATGTAACGGCCAGGACGCTCATGACCTCTACAAATTCCGAGCCTATGGAGCAGATGAGCCAGTCAGCTCTTGGGTATTCCGTATCCGGGACCTACCTGATTCCGGGCGGCGGCCTGTTTATCAAAAAATCTGAACTGGCCCGACTGGGAATCCGCCGGCAGAGGATTGGAGGGATTGAACTGTATGGCCATGATTAAGGGGATTACAGTGATACTGCTGGAGAAAACAGAGACGGGAAAGGACGGATTTGGCCATCCGATATACGAGGAAATTCCCGTGGAGGTAGAAAATGTTCTTGTTTCTCCGGCATC
>CALWEP010000216.1 GCA_944377325.1 uncultured Lachnospiraceae bacterium | reverse complement strand
TCATTTCCTCCAGAGTGGCCTGCTTTACCAGCGGTGCCTTTCCGTAAGCGCCGAACTGAACGATCAGGGTTCCCACCGCCTCTTTTACGCCTCTTTCCACGCAGTCCATCAGACGGGCCACATCCTCATCCGGCACATTTCCGAACATCACCGTATCCATCACCGGAGGCAGGAAGGCTCTGGGGTCGAACTGATCCCGCTTGGTCTCCAGCAGGCGGTACACCTCGCCGATGGACGGACTCTTCTGAAGCTCGGGAACGTTCTTAAACAGCTCTTTCATATTTCTGGTCACCGCTGTGGAATATCTGATCAGCCTTGGGCACCGCCATATCGGATACATCGGAGAAACAGACAATGAAACCCGGTACAGCGGATACCGGGATACCCTGGAAAAGCATCTCCTCCCCCACGGTCCGGCCTACGTATCCTCCGTCCCTCAGACCTCAGGAGGCGGCTTAAAGGGCGCGCTCCAGCTTCTGGAACGCCAGCCTCTCATTACCGCCGTTTTCTGCAGCAATGACGTCACCGCCATCGGGGCCATGCGGGCCATCCGTGACAAGGGCCTGAAAATCCCCAAAGACATCTCCGTAATCAGCATCGACGACATCGACACCGCCCAGTACTTATCCCCCATGCTTACCACAATTCACGTTCCCATTGAGGAAATGGGACAGATGACCGCCAAGATCCTCATCGACCGGATTACGGGAGGCCACACCCTTCCCATGAAAATTTTCCTGCCCTTTTACCTGTGTCAGCGGGAAAGCTGCGCCCCTCCCCGCCCGGATTCCTCCGGGGGCTGAGCCGGAGCTATCCGCCCCATAAATAAAATACCCTAATAGTTCAGCACAGCCTCTTTTCTCTGTGCCTTACTATTAGGGTACATTAAATCCGCCTATTTATTTTTCATTCTCTTCCAAAAGAACACACTGACCGAGATTCGTTTGTCTTTCCAAAGAGCGCAGATTGTGAGATGTAAATATCAATTGTCCCTTTCCCTTTTCAGAAATAATCCGAAGCAGTTCTCCCAGTAAATACTCAAAAACACCGGAGTCCCATTCATCGATCGCAGCTGTTATGGAAGACTTATTCTATATCGCCTATCAGTAAATGAAGAACAGAGCAAGATTTTCCATTTGTCAAAACCTCCAGTTTTGCATTCGGGCCAAAAATCTCGCAGTCCCCTGCCGCATTTTCTATTTCTTTCTTCTCTTCGTCAGCTCCCTAAGCTCCGTCCACAGCTCGTAAAGCAGCAGCACCGCGCCGCCGGCAAAAATGAACAGATCACCCAGGTTGAAAATCACCTTTTTCAGTTTTCCCCGGTTGATGGAGAAATAGTCTACTACATATTTTCTGGTCATCCGGTCAAAAAGATTGCTGAGAGCTCCCGCAAGAGTAAGGGAATAGCCCAGCTTTTCCATCAGATGTCCTTTTCTCTGAAGCAGCCAGAACAGAATCCCGGCTACCGCCGAGGAAGCTGCCAGAGGGATCATCAGCACCGCATCCCTGTATTTTCCGAGAAGTCCGAAGGGCAGCCCCGCATTGTGACTCTTATGCAGGACAATCCGTCCCTTTTTATCCAGCTCTTTCGGAAATTCCGTTCCGTCCCTGCTCTCAATCTCCGCCTTCAGCGCCAGATCCACCATGAAAAGCAGTCCGATCAGTCCTAAAAAAAACATAATTCCCCTCCATTCCGTCTTTTCCGTAGCATACCCCGCTGCCGTCCGGTTTATTTCTTTTATTGTACTATTCTTCCTTCTCTCCGTCCAGTTTATTTTCATTTTCCGTATCTGCCGGTGCATATACTGACAGAAAACGGAGTTTTTATGGAATCCTGCACTCCTTCCGTCTCCTCCGGAGACTACGCGGATTTTATTATCCCTCACAACAACTATTCCCGGCAGCTTCTGGAGGAAATTTCCGGAACCTCCTGCATCGACCTTGTCAACCGCCAGTATGCCGTGGCTTATATCCCGGCCAAAAAGGCTCTTCCCCTTTCCCTCGCAAAGTATTCTTATGCCTCCATCCCCAAATTATACACGCTTCTGGACACCTCCGCCCTGGAGGCGGCGGGAATCTCCGCCGTTCTCTCCCAGCCGGCTCTCAGCACCGGAGGGGAGGGCGTAATGATCGGCATCGTGGACACGGGCATCCGATACTGCGATCCGCTGTTTCTCACCCCCGACGGCCGCACCCGCCTGCTGGGAATCTGGGATCAGACCCTTCCCGCCGCAGACGACAGCCGTTTTTTTCCGGACATTCCCTCCCTTTCCGATTTCCCCGACGTTTCCTTCTCCTACGGCCGCCCGTTTACGGAAGAAGAGATCAACCGGGCCTTATCCTCTCCCGATCCCCTAAAGCTGGTCCCCTCTGCCGACGAAAACGGCCACGGCACCTTTCTGGCCGGAACTGCCGCAGGCAGCCCGAGAGAGGGAAGCACCTTCTCCGGAGCCGCCCCTCTCTGCCGTCTGGGCGTTGTAAAGCTCCGGCCGGCCAGAGACTATCTCCGCCGGTTTTATCTCCTGGCCGAGGGCGCGGAGGCTTATCAGGAAAATGATATCATGATGGGAATCAAGTATCTCCTCCTCCTGGCCGCCTCCCGCGGGCTTCCCCTGGTGATCCTCATCGGACTGGGGACCTCCCAGGGAAGTCATGAGGGAACCTCTCCTCTGGGGAAAATGCTGGGGCAGACCGCAGAATTTTCCGGGGTGATCCCTGTTCTGGCCGCAGGAAACGAGGCCGCCAGAAGCCGCCACTTCCTCGGTTCCGTGGCGAAGGACGCGGAATATGAGGATGTGGAAATCCGGGTGGCGGAGGGGGAGCCGGGCTTTGTGCTGGAGCTGTGGGCCAGGGATCCGGAACTGTACACCGTAGGCTTTCTCTCCCCTACGGGGGAGCGGATCGCCCGCATCCCCCTGACCTTTTCCCAGGATAACCGCATCCGCTTCCTGCTGGAGCAGACGGAGATTACCGTAAATTACGTCAATGCGGAGTCCGGCTCCGGCAGCCAGCTGATCTTCATGAGGTTTTCCTCCCCCATCGCCGGCATCTGGAGGGTGCGGGTCTACAGCAGCCTGTTTATCACCGGAGAATACCATATGTGGCTGCCTCCCCAAACCTTTATCTCTGAAAATACCTTTTTTCTCCGGTCCGATCCGGATACCACCGTCACCGATCCGGCCAACGCCCCCCTTCCCATTACCGTAGGAGCATACAACTACGGGGACGGAAGCATCTACATCAATTCCGGCCGCGGCTTTTCCAGAAGCGGAAAGATCAAGCCGGAGCTGGCCGCGCCCGGAGTCAGCGTTCCCGGCCCCGGCCTCTCCCCCGACCCCTGCCGGGCTCCTCTCGCCTACCGCACCGGTTCCTCCGCCGCTGCCGCCATCACCGCAGGGGCCGTAGCTTCCCTGGTTTCCTGGGGATTAAAAAACGGCCATCCGGAGATGACCGTCTGTGCCGCCGTAAAATCCTACCTGGTCCGGGGAGCCGGAAGAAACCCGGCCTTCTCCTACCCGTCCAGGGAATGGGGCTACGGAACCCTGGACCTTTATCAAACCTTTTTACGCATGCGGGAGTAAACCGCTCCTCATTTCAATGAGAGGACCGCCTTTCTTCTCCAGATAGGATCTGGTGATAATCACGGAGCCGATATCGGGATCCTTGGGGATCTCGTACATGATATCCAGCATAAAATCTTCCATAATCGCCCGCAGGGCTCTGGCGCCCGTGTCGCGCTTCAGCGCCTCCTCCGCAATCCACTCCAAAGCTCCGTCCTCAAACTCCAGCCGGACCTCATCCAGCTCCAGAAGCTTGACATACTGCTTCAGAATCGCGTTTTTCGGCTCCTTCAGGATGGTCACCAGAAGCTCCTTTGTCAGCTTCTGCAGGGTAACCGTCACCGGCAGCCTGCCCAGGAACTCCGGAATCATCCCAAAGGCTCTCAGATCTTCGTTCGTCACCTTTGACAGCAGATCGGGATCCTGATCATACCGGTCCTTCAGATCCGAGGCAAACCCTATGGAGGAACGTCTGGTGAGACGTTCCTTGATAATATCCTCCAGATCGGGAAAGGCGCCGCCGCAGATAAACAGAATATTGTCCGTATTCACCGTTTCCATGGGCGTAAGCGCATTTTTCTGGTTGGAACCCACCGGCACCTCCACCTTCGTTCCCTCCAGAAGCTTCAGAAGCTCCTGCTGAACGGACTCCCCGCTCACATCCCTGGTATTCATGTTCTTCTTCTTGGCGATCTTATCGATCTCATCGATGAACACAATGCCTCTTTCGGCTTTGGTCACATCGTTCCCCGCTGCCGCCAGAAGCTTGGAGATTACGCTTTCAATATCATCTCCGATGTAGCCCGCCTCCGTCAGGGAGGTGGCATCGGCGATGGCCAGAGGCACCTCAAGCAGCTCCGCCAGAGTTTTTACCAGATAAGTCTTTCCGCTTCCCGTAGGACCGACCATGAGAATATTGGACTTTTCGATCCGCACATCCTGCTTCTCTCCCTTCGCAGCCATGTAAACCCGCTTGTAGTGATTGTAAACCGCCACGGAGATCACCTTCTTCGCCTTCTCCTGGCCGATCACATATTCATCCAGTCTGCTTTTGATCACATGGGGAGCCGGAATGTCCTTCAGCTCAAAATCCAGCTTCTTCTCATCCGACCGTTTTTTGATCTTCTGCTTCTTCGGAATCTCCATCTCCGGAATATTCATATTCTTCAGGTCGCTGAAGTTCATATTCATATAAGGCATATTCTGAATCTTGGACCAATCCAGATTTCCGCTGGTAACGGAATCAAACGCCTTCTGCATACAGTCATGGCACAGATGCATGTTGCCGGGCATGGTGATCATAGGCCCCGCCTTGCTCTCCGGCCGCCGGCACACATAGCAGACCTTCTCGTATTCGTCCTCTCCCCCTTCTGCGGGAGCTCCCTGCTTTTCCTGCTCCAGACTGTCTTTCTCTCTCTCGTCCAACCCTTCTTCCTCCGTTCCCTTACGCTTTTGCCGCCTTCATTTCTGCTTTTTCTCTTCCCGGTCTGTCCTTCGCTCCCACCAGAACCGCTCCTGCGGCCAGAGGCAGCGTGCAGAGCCAAATGCTTCTGTCAGCCCATAAAAGCCAGCAGCCGTAGCCAACCGCCACGCCTGTGTGGAAGCTGAGCAGACTGCCGCCGAAAAAGGACGCTTTCCGTCTTTTTTCCTCCCGGCTTTCCTCACCCCTGCTGAGCAGATAATCCGTATAAGCCGTTACCGTCTGTTTCAGATTGTTGGTGGAAAATATGGTGGAGCTCACATAGCCCTTCGCCCCCTTAAAGGTGCACCACTGAAAGGCAGTGGCAAAAAATACGGGGTAAAGGGCTATGAAAGGATTCATCTCCCTGGGAAAACATCCCACCGCCGCCACCGCTGCCAGATCCACCGCAATGGAGCAGTACATCAGATTCCATCTGGTACGCCGTTCCAGCAGAACCGTAGCCGCCATGCCGCCCACATAGAGCAGCAGCGCTATGACCCTGTAGGAGATCTCCAGAGGATCCTTTCCCAGCAGATCGCACACCAGAGCGATCAGGTTTGCCGTCTGGGCCGACCCGAATACGCCCATTCGATCCACAATGGCGTACACTCCTATAAATCCGCCGCAGAACGCCATGGTATAGTGGATCATCACATCATAATCCCTTCTGTTTTCCATATTGCTCCTCCTCCCTCAAACTGTTCCTTATTATATAGCACCACAGGAAGAGATTGCAATAGGGGATCTTCCGATTGGCGCAAAAAAGCGGCTTCCCCGCCGGGAAAACCGCTTTTTTCTCTCTGATTTTAAACCTCAGGCTTCTCTATCTCAACAATAGCCGCCTTCTGCATGGGGATCCGGCAGTTTTTATTGCTGCCGAACTCTACGATCACCGTATCGTCGGTCATGTCAATAATCACTCCGTAAAAACCGCTGGTGGTAAGAACGCTGTCTCCCACGGCGATGCTGGCCATAAGCTCTTCTCTTTTCTTTTTCTCCTTGTTCTGAGGTCTGATTACCATAAAGTACATCAGAGCGGCAAAGAAAATAATGTAGCCGATTAATACAATGCTGTTCATGAAAAAACTCCTCCTTGTTCGCGTCCTGCGCCTTGCCCGGACCGCTATGCTTCTTCTTTTTGTCCTCTCGTCATACCTTCCAGTTTCTGCTGCTTGTATTCGGCATAACGGTGGTTCTCGATTGCATCGCGAATCTCTTCCATCATTTTATTATAAAAATACAAATTATGCAATACACATAATCGCATCCCCAGCATTTCTTTTGCCTTGAACAGATGCCGGATATAGGCTCTGCTGTAGGAACGGCAGGCCGGACACTGGCAGCCCTCTTCAATGGGTCTGGGGTCCAGCTCATATTTCTGGTTAAACAGATTCAGCTTTCCATGATTGGTGTACACATGACCGTGGCGGCCGTTTCTGGACGGATACACGCAGTCGAAGAAGTCTACTCCCCGGTCCACTGCCTCCAGAATATTGGCAGGAGTCCCCACTCCCATCAGGTAAGTGGGTTTGTTCTCCGGCAGATGGGGAACTACTTCATCCAGAATATGGTACATCTCCTCGTGAGTTTCCCCTACGGCCAGACCTCCCACAGCGTAGCCGTCCAGGTCCATACGGGAAATCTCCTCCGCATGGGCGATACGGATATCGGGGAAAATGCCTCCCTGATTGATTCCGAACAGCAGCTGATGGGGGTTCACCGTATCCGGCAGGCTGTTGAGCCTTTCCATCTCCGCCTTGCAGCGGGCCAGCCATCTGGTGGTCCTGGCCACGGAATTCTCCACATATTCCCTGGAAGACAGGGCCGGAGCGCATTCGTCAAAAGCCATGGCAATGGTCGAGCCTAAATTGGACTGAATCTGCATGCTCTCCTCAGGACCCATGAAGATTTTCCGTCCGTCAATATGAGAGTTGAAGTACACTCCCTCTTCCTTTATTTTTCTCAGTCCGGACAGGGAAAATACCTGGAAGCCCCCGGAATCCGTAAGGATAGGACGATCCCAGTTCATGAATTTGTGGAGACCGCCGAATTTCTTGATTAAGGTGTCTCCCGTCCTCACATGAAGGTGGTAGGTATTGGAAAGTTCCACCTGCGTTCCGATGGAACGGAGATCATCGGTGGAAACCGCTCCCTTAATGGCTCCCACCGTTCCCACGTTCATAAATACGGGGGTCTGGATTTTTCCGTGAACCGTAGTTACCTCGGCCCGTTTCGCCCGTCCGTCCTTTGCCAGGATCTTATACTCCATCATGCCTTCTTCTCCCGCTTCTTTGCAGCCTTAGCCTCCGCCTTCTCGGCAGCTTCCTTTTTGTCATGGCGCACGGTCATCACATACCACAGCGCACCCGTGATGCATACGGAAGAATAGGTACCGCACACAATGCCTACCATCAGGGGAAGAGCAAACTCCCGGATGGAAGAAACGCCCATGAGATACAGCACAAATACCATGATGAACGTAGTCAGGGAAGTATTGATGCTTCTGGTAAAGGTCTGGGTGATGCTGTCATTCACCAGCTCTGCCAGATCTGTCCGTCTGTCCGCGTCTTTCAGATTTTCACGGACACGGTCGAAAATTACGATGGTAGCGTTGATGGAATATCCTACGATGGTCAGCATACAGGCGATAAAGGTGGAACCTACGGACCATTTCAGCAGGGCGTAGAAGGCAGCCACCACAGCCACGTCATGGACCAGAGCCAGCACGGCACTGGCCGCAAAGCGGATATTCTTGAACCGGAACCAGATATAGATCAGCATGCAGACGGTAGCAATGATAACCGCCACAACCGCGTCATTCTTCATCTCCGCGCTGATGGCTCCTGAAATGCTCTCTGCGGTAATCTTCTCCTGATCTACGCCGAAGCTGTCCGCCAGAGCCTGATTCAGCGCCTCCCTCTCCTCTACGGAAAGAGTTCTGGTCTTAATGATCACCTCCGTGGTGCCTTCAACCTTCTGCGTCTGCACATCGGCGTCCTTTGTAATATCCTCCACTACGGGAACTACCTGCTGAGAAATATCCTCCAGGCTCATCTCCTCATTAAATACCACATTGGTGGAGGTGCCGCCCTTAAACTCCATGCTGTAGTTGAAGGCTCCGCTGCCGGAAGCGGCGCCCATGCCCATGGTCACGATTCCCACGGCAATCACAGCCAGGGAAAGGATAAAGCAGACCTTTCTCTTGCCCAGGAAATCGATGGGCTTCCTTTCCTTCTTCACTCCGTAGAATTTGGGGTTCTGAAGACCCAGATTATAAAGCGCTCTCAGAATAAACCTGGTGACGAACAGGGCGGTAAACATGGAGAGCACAATACCGATAGCCAGCGTGGTGGCAAAGCCCTTTACCGTACCGGAACCTCTCCAGAACAGAACCACAGCGGCGATCAGGGTCGTCACATTTCCGTCCACAATGGCGGAAATCGCTTTGGAAAATCCCGTTTTGATGGCGGAATCCACCGTCTTTCCCACACCGATCTCTTCCTTGATTCTGGTAAAAATAATCACGTTGGCGTCCACGGCCATACCGATGGACAAAATAATTCCCGCTATGCCGGGCAGAGTGAGGGTCACCTCAAAAGCCTCCAGCAGCAGTACGATCAGTCCCACGTAAAGGGTGAGGGCAAGGGACGCTGCCAGTCCGGGAACCAGATATACGGCAATCATAAATACGGCCACAACAGCAAAGCCGATCGCTCCCGCTTTCAAGCTGGTGCTGATAGCCTCCTGGCCCAGCTTTGCGCCCACCACATTGGAGCGAAGCTCCGTCAGCTCCACTGACAGAGAACCGATGCGGATGGTGGAGGCCAGATTCTCCGCCTCCTCATAGCCGGACATCCCGTCGATGCTGCACTGTCCCTGAGTGATGGCTTCCTTTACCACAGGAGCGGAAACCACTTCATTGTCATAGATGATGGCGATCTGCTGACCCACCATGGATGCGGTGGCATCTGCAAAGGCCTTGGTTCCTTCTTCATTGAAGGTAAGGGTCACCACATATTCCTTGGTGCCGTTCTGGTCGATCACGCCGGCCTTGGCGCTGCTCACCTGATCACCGGTCAGAATGGTATTTCCCTCCATATCGGTGAATTTCAGCGAGCCGGGCTTTCCCAGCTCCTCCAGTACTGCGTTGGCGTCGGAAACTCCGGGAATGTCAATGTTGATCCGGTCGCTTCCCTCCCGGTACACATCAGCCTCGGTGCTGTAGCCGTCCACTCTCTTGCGCAGCTTGTAGGTCGTATCATCCATCTGCTCGTCCGTAGCGTCTCCCACCGCCTGATAGGTAATGGATACGCCTCCCGCCAGATCCAGGCCCAGCTTAACGCCCTCTGCGGATGTATAGCCGAAATAGCCGAACAGAGCAATGGCCGCTATGGAGAGCAGCAGGCATAAAAGGCCTTTTCCTTTCTTACTTTTCATGTTTTTTCTCCTTTATTTATGAATTTGAGTCCTCCAGAGCCGCCTTGATCATAATGGCGCACTCAATCCTCTTTTTCTGCATCTCGCAGCCGATGTCATAGGCATCGGTGATGGAGCCGTGGAATTTGTAGGAATTGGCCGCACAGCCGCCGCTGCAGTAAAATCTCGCAAAGCAGTCCCTGCACTTATCCTTGGCATATACGTTGCACAGCTTGAATTCATCCCGCACAGCCGTATTGGTGATGCCTTCGTCCACATTTCCCAGCAGGAAGCCTTCCTCTCCCACAAACTGATGGCAGGGATAGAGGTCTCCCCAAGGAGTTACGGCCAGGTATTCCGTACCGGAGCCGCAGCCGGACAGACGCTTGGCCACGCAGGGGCCCTGCTTTAAGTCGATCATAAAGTGGAAGAACGTAAACCCTCTTCCTTCTTTCCAGCGGCGGATATATTCCTTGGCCAGATTGTCATACTCCTCCATGATCTGAGGAAGATCTTCTTCCGTAATGGCAAACGGCTCCTCCGGAAGAGAAACCACCGGCTCGATGGACATCTTCTTGAAGCCCAGATCCGCAAAATGAAGCACATCCTTGGAGAAATCCAGGTTCTGCCTGGTAAAGGTTCCCCGGACATAATAATCCTTATCGCCCCGTTTCTCCACGAAACGCCGGAACTTGGGAACAATCAGCTCATAGCTTCCTTTTCCGTTCCGGAAGGGGCGCATAAAATCGTTCACCTCCGGCCGGCCGTCCAGGCTGAGCACCACATTGCTCATCTCCCGGTTGCAGAAATCCATGATCTCGTCATTTAACAGCACGCCGTTGGTCGTAAGGGTAAAGCGGAATTTTTTATTGTGGGCCTCCTCCTGGGAGCGGCCGTATTCCACCAGCTGCTTTACCACATTCCAGTTCATCAGCGGCTCACCGCCGAAGAAGTCCACCTCCAGATTTCTCCTGTTTCCCGAATTGGCAATCAGGAAGTCCAGAGCCTTTTTCCCCACCTCATAGCTCATCAGAGCACGGCGGCCGTGGTATTCTCCTTCCTCCGCAAAGCAGTAGCGGCAGGCCAGATTGCAGTCATGGGCGATATGAAGGCAGAGGGCCTTGACCACCGTCTTTCTCTGCTTGAAATCCGTCACATACTGAGAATACACATCTTTGGTAAACAGCTCCTCCCGGTCGATCAGCTCCTGGATATCTCCCAAAGCATCCCGAATCTCCTGCTCCGGATAGCGGTCCTTTAAGGCGTTCACCGTCTTCTCAGCCGCCTCCTCCGGTATGGGCTCCGGCTTCTCCAGCTCCGGCAGTTCTCCCGCCAGCTGCTCCACCATATCATAGATCAGATCGTCCGTCACATGGACCGATCCGCTGTTTACGTCCATTACGATGTTATAACCGTTATTTTTGTATTGATGAATCACTCAAACTCTCCTTTTCTCACATCAAGCTCCCGGAACCTTCTTCCCAGGCTGCGCCTGCGGCCTGTTCCGGCATCCTTGATCCGTCCAAGCGGCCACTCCGCGAATTTCCATTTGGACAGACCAAGCACCCCTACGGCGCAAAGAGCCGTAGGGGTCCCTCTCAATTGGCTGTGTTCTGCTGTCTAACCCGTTTCACACCGTGAAAATTACCGGTTGCTGTTCTCGCAGCTCTGGTTTCCTACCGTGCAGGAAGTCTTGCAGGCAGACTGGCAGGAAGTCTGGCACTCGCCGCAGCCGCCTTTTTTCATGGTGTCTTTTAAGGTATTGGAATTTAAGGTCTTCACACGCGTCATAGTTCATCATCCTCCTGAGAATTTATTGAATTTCCTAGCGATTATACCATATGTTGAAGGCCTTCGCAAGGCTTTTCCTTCCCGTTCATATTCCGTCTTCCCCGG
Source organism: uncultured Lachnospiraceae bacterium (assembly GCA_944377325.1). Taxonomy (GTDB): domain Bacteria; phylum Bacillota; class Clostridia; order Lachnospirales; family Lachnospiraceae; genus Lachnoclostridium_A. The sequence goes on along the minus strand of CALWEP010000216.1, from coordinate 2,695 downwards.
GAATATACTGGACCATAACCTGCGAAAAAGGAGGAACCTATGGGCAGTTCAAAGCTCAGGGCGGCCATCCGCTCTCTCTTTCTCTCCTATCTCCTGGCAGCCGTTCTCCTGGGAACGCTGGCATTTCTGCTCTATAAATTCCACCTGAAGGAGAGTCAGGTGGGACTGGCCGTCAGCGGAATCTACGTGATCTCCTGCTTTCTCTGCGGCCTTCTCATGGGAAAAGCCGTCCGGCGCCGCCGTTTTTTCTGGGGCCTGCTGGCCGGAAGCCTGTACTTCGCCGTGCTGCTGGCCGCCTCCTGTCTCATCAGCAAAGGACTCCCCTCCGACTTCGGACAGCTGGCGCGGACCTTCATCATGTGCGCCGCCAGCAGCACCATCGGAGGCATGGTCAGCTGAGACAGCCAAAAGAGCACCGCCGGCGCCGGGACTTCCCGGCGCCTGACAGCGCTCCCTTTCTTTTATCTGCCTGAATGTTCCCCTTCCTCCTCTTTTTCCGGAAGGAACAGGCGGATCTTATCGATCCTGTTTTTATCTACCTTATCCACTACCAGGCGGATACCGTCGCAGGAGACCTCTTCTCCTTCCTCCGGCAGGTGATCCAGCAGTCCGATCACCAGACCGCCGATGGAATCGTAATCCTCCGACTCCAGCTTCAGCTCCAGATCATCATTCAGATCATCCAGCTTCATGGAGCCTTCCACCAGGTATTCTCCCTCTCCCACCTGCACCAGCTGTTCTTCCTCATCCTCGTCGTATTCGTCCCGAATATCTCCCACGATTTCCTCCAGCAGGTCCTCCAGAGTGATCAGCCCTGCCGTAGCTCCGTACTCGTCCAGCACGATCACAATGTTGTTATTGGCAATCTCCCGCATTTCCGCCATCAGCTCTGCGATCTTCTTATATTCATAAGTGTAAAGCGGCTGGCGGAGGCAGTCCCGGATGGAAAAGCCTTCTCTGTTCTCAATCAGAAGAAGATCCTTGACGTTCACAATGCCGATCACATTGTCCGTAGTCTCTTCATACACGGGCACTCTGGTGTACCGCTCCTTTCGGAACAGTTCCAGCAGCTCGTCATAGCCGGCCTCCACGTCGATCATCACCATATCGATCCGGGGCACCATCACGTCCTTGGCTCTGGCATCTCCAAAGTCAAACACGTTGTTGATCATCTTCTTCTCCTCAGATTCGATCACGCCCTCCTCGTGGCTCACCTCCACGATGGTGCGCAGCTCGTCCTCGGTGATGGATTCCTGTTTCTTCTTCGGATCGACCCGAAGCAGGAACAGCACTCCCATGGAAAGCTGATTCATGATAAAGATAAAAGGGGTGGCAATGATCATCAGCCAGTAAATAACCGTGGCATAAGCCATGGAAAGCCCGTCCGCGTAAAGGGTCGCCAAGGTTTTGGGAGTGATCTCTCCGAAAACCAGAATCAGCAGGGTCAGAATTCCTGTGGCAACTCCCACCGTCTTGTCTCCCCACAGGGAGATCACCAGAGTTGTGGTCAGAGAGGAGGCGGACAGATTTACAATGTTGTTTCCGATGAGGATGGCGCTGAGCAGCTTGCCGGGGTTCTCGATCACCTTTGCCAGAATCTGCGCCCGCCTGTGGCCGGCCTCCGCCAGAGTTCTCACCCTCATTTTATTTACCGTTGTCAGCGCTGTCTCCGCCGATGAGAAAAAAGCGGACAGCATGAGCAGGACCACCACAATCAAAAGCTGTACCATGGTGCTCGCTTGGTTGGAATCCAAAAAAAATCACACTCCTATTTCATTCATAATGAACGGAACGGCCGTTTGCCAGCCGCCCGTTGCTGAAATTGTACAGCAGAGCCGTTATTCTGTCAAGCGCAGAGGCGTTCCGCCCCGCGGAACGCCCCTTTTTCTTATTTCTCCGTATCAAATTTCAGGAACGGATAAGGCATCATTTCGCCTACGGTCGTTTCCAGAACGCCTCCTTCTCCTCCGCAGATATACACCGGAGTATCCAGGCTCTCGCAGAACTCCGCCAGTACCTGGCGGCAGGCTCCGCAGGGCGCCGCATCCGCGCTTCCCGCGCTCACCACTGCCAGAGCCGTAAAGGTTCTGCAGCCGTGAACCACCATATTGAACACTGCGTTTCTCTCTCCGCACACTGTCAGACCGTAAGACACATTCTCGATATTGCAGCCTCTGTAGATCACCCCGTCCGCTCCCATCACCGCAGCTCCCACTGCGAAGTTGGAATAAGGGCTGTAGGAATTCTTTCTTCCTTCCCACGCCTCCTCAATCAGCTTATCTCTCAGTTCTTCTCTTGTCATATCATACCTCTCCTGCTTATGAATTTAGGGCCTCGGACCCCCGTTTCCCTCCGGCCCCATGACTTCATTATAACCCGGGCGAAGTAGGAATGGCAATATGCAAAAAAGGCCCGGACCGGATACTGAAGGAATCCGGCCTCAGGCCTTTTATCATTCTATTCACTGACGGATCAGAAAATTAGTTGCTCAGCTTTGCAACGTTTAATTTCACGCCCGGGCCCATGGTGGACGTCAGGGTAACGCTCTTTAAGTAAGCGCCCTTAACGGTGCTGGGTCTGGCCTTGATGATCGCATCAATAAGCGTCTGGAAGTTGTCCGCTAACTGCTCCTCTGTGAAAGAAGCCTTTCCAACTGGCACGTGGATAATATTGGTCTTATCGAGTCTGTACTCAA
>CALWEP010000215.1 GCA_944377325.1 uncultured Lachnospiraceae bacterium | reverse complement strand
ACTTTTTTTTCATTTCTGATCCTTCCCTTCCAGATTTTAAATCTCTTTCCTCCGTTCTCCTGCTCCTCTGTCAGCCGGGACAGAATCTTTTTCAATTCCTCCATATCCTTTACCCGGCGCAGGCCGCCGTTTTCCGCTACGGAAACACGTCCTGTCTCCTCCGATACCACCACCGTCAGACTGTCCGTCACCTCGCTGATTCCCACCGCGGCGCGGTGCCGGGTTCCCAAGTCCTTGCTGATGGCCATATTATCCGACAGCGGCAGATAGCAGGTAGCTGCCAGAACCTTGTTTCCGCTCAGCACCACTGCCCCGTCATGAAGAGGGGTATTATGTTCAAATATATTGATCAGAAGCTGACTGCTGATCAGCCCGTCAATCTCGATGCCCGTACGTCTGATCTCATTGAGGGAAACCTCCCGCTCAATGACCATGAGCGCGCCCGTCTTTACCTTAGCCATCTCAAAAGTGGCCTTCGCAATCTCGTTCACCGACCGCTCGGAAAAAGTCTGATTTTCCTTGCCGTCGTCAAAGGACAGAATCCCTGAGATAAGATTCTGGCTTCCCAGCTCCTCCAGCGCCTTTCTCAGCTCCGGCTGGAATATGATCACCAGAGCCGTAGTCGCCACAATCGCCAGCTTGCTGGCAATCCAGAATATGGTGTCCAGACGCAGCATATAAGCAAATACGGTAAAGCCCAGAATCACCACAATGCCCTTCAGCAGCGTCCAGGCCCGGGTATTCTTGATCCAGACCAGGATCTCATATACCAAAAATGTGATGATGACGATTTCCAGCAGATTTCTCAGGCTGATATGCCGTACAAATGACAGCCAGGAATACAGCGTTTCCACAATATTCGCCATACTCTCCGCCACCTCCCCTTCTATTTCCTCTATTCTTTCTATTTCTCAGCCGGTCTGACGTGCTTTTTGCTGTTTCTCGTATTAATTTTCTGCACCTTCACGTCAGGAGCCGAAACGGCGATCTTGGGAACCGCCTTCACATAATAGTAATAATCATCATCCTCATACTGAAGATATTCCGTTCTTGTATAGTCTGCGGCAAACACAAAGAAAATGTAAGCCATAGTCAAAGCTGCGCTGAGCACCAGTCCCACCAGGAACTGCACCAGTGAAAACGGAATATTGAATGCAAATCCTCCCACGAACACAATGACCGTCTGCACCACCAGCCCTGCCGCCGCGGCAGCGTACCAGGCATAATCGATGGAGCGGTTCCTGATCAGGTAAACGATCAGGATTCCTACGGCAAACGCCAGAATCATCGTAATCATCATTTCGTTGGACGCAACGCTGCCGAAAATGCTGCTGTACTTCTCCGCTATGCCCACGGCAGCTCCGCCTGTCAGAACTCCTGCGTTCTGCTTGACGTAAAGCATCATATAGTAGAGCACCGCTCCGCTGCAGGCCGGAATCACGCTGGTCAGGCTGCTGGACAGCCCTGCCAGCAGAGGCACTGCATAAGGCACGTTCAGAAAAAATGCCAGAGGAGTCACCAGCAGCAGCCAGCTGTCTCCCGGCCGGAATCCGTAGTACAGCAGAATGACAACCGCCATGGCCGCTGCCATCAGTATTGAAATCTCTATGGAAACCACGCTGATATGGGCAAGCATAAAGCAGCCCACAATCACGGCCCCCAGTCCGTAAGGCAGAAAAGCACAGAAAACGGATGCTGCCAGGGCCGGCAGTATCCCGTTGATCCGCGACATGAATCCCACATTTTTATTGATCACCATAAGCGCAGAAAAGCACAGTCCGAACCGGACAGCGGTATCAATATATGCCGCATATTTTCCATAAAGTACACGCAGTCGCTCCCTAAATACGAGAAGTGCCATCATGATGTCTGCCCTCCTTTGCCAGCTCTCTCTTCCTGTTCTGGAATTCGTACCGTTTTTTCAGCCGTCTCAGCTTAGCCATGTAAACGCGGACTGCCCGGGAGGCTTCATCATAACGTCTGGCATAAACATTTCTTGTAATCAGAAGATAGAGCAGCAGACCGGCCGCATACCAGACTCCGGCGGAAGCTCCCACTCCGATGAATTCTTCCAGAGAAACCGCAGACAGAAAACGTTCTGCGGAGCATATGACCCATATAGCCAGCATGAGCAGGTATGCCGCCGTGAAGCGAAAAAAAGCATGGAGCATATGACGCCCCACAAAATCGCTCTTAAATTCCCTTCCCGCAGAGGCAATCTGTCTCCCTTCCTTCTTTTCAAACATTGCTATACCGGTCATCAGTTCGATCTTATCTTCATTCAGCATAAATACTCCTTGCCAGTACATAAAGTATCAATTTAGTATAGCATAAAAATTTTCTATTGGCGATAGTATGGGTGTGAAAATTTAATAAAATGTAAACATTAAGCTAAGTTTCTTAAATATTCCGGCGATTCGCAAAAAGGGCCGGACTTTTCCAAAAGCCCGGCCTCAGCCTGCAGGTTTCCTGCCCCATCTTTTTTATTCATAGCGGAGCGCCTCAATGGGATCGGCCTTAGCCGCCTTCGAGGCGGGATACATGCCGAAAAAGACTCCCACCGCAGCAGAGAAGGTCACGGCAAGCACCACAACGGACGGCTTTACCACCACCTCCAGGCCCAGCAGAAATCCCCCCAGCACCACTGCTCCCCCTCCCAGAAGAATGCCGATGATTCCTCCGCAGGCAGACAGGATCGCCGACTCCGTAAGGAACTGGATCATCACGTCCCTTGTGGTAGCTCCCAGCGCCTTCCGTATGCCGATCTCCCTGGTACGCTCCGTTACGGATACCAGCATGATGTTCATAATGCCGATTCCTCCAACCAGCAGGGAAATCGCCGCAATTCCTCCTACGGCCGCGGACAGGCCTCCCATAATGCTGTCCAGCTGATTCATCTCTTCCGTAGCGGTATAAACATACAGGTCCTCCGGATTTCTGTTCTTTATTTTAGCCACATAATACGTAAGCTCCCGATAAAACCGATCCAGCTCAGCGGCGGTCATGGATTCGTCCGCGAAGAGATGGCACTGGTAAAACCGGTCATTCGGCCAGGTGAGAAGGGTCCATGGAATAAACGCCTGTCCCGTATCGCTGCCGCTTCCCGTCATCAGCTTCTGGAACGCGTTCATTTCCCTTTCATAGACACCCACTACCGTAAATTCCGTTACCGTTCCGTACACATCGGTGCGGAAGGTTTTTCCCACCGCATTTTGGGTTCCGAACAGTCTTTCCGCACCGGCCGCTTCCATAACCGCATTTCCCCGCCGGCCCTTCACATCTCCCTCGTTCAGATACCGGCCGTACAGAAGCCTCACCGGCTGAACCTGCTGATAGTTATAATCCACTCCGGAAAATTCAAATTTCACGCTGTTCTCTCCCGCCCTGGCCTCACCGGACAGGTAGGCGGAGCTGTCCATATAAGCAATCCGGCTGCCGAATACCTCCCGGATCCGGTCCAGCTCGTCCATGGTGAAATAATCGCTCTCCCGCACGTCATCGATCCAGTAGCCGATGCTCACGTAGGTCTGGGTCAGCCCCACATCCTTGTACAGGCCGGCAAACAGGGAGCGCATGGTATCGCCGATGGAAACAATGGAAATCACCGAACCGATTCCGATGATGATCCCCAGCATAGTGAGAAATGACCGCATTTTGTTGGCTCGGATGGCGTGGAAGGCCATCTGCATATTTTCTAGCAGCACCGCTCACCGCCTCCCTTCCTTCTGGGGCAGGGATTGGTCTCATCGCTGATGATCTCTCCGTCCCGGAACCGTATGATCCGTCCGGTAAAGGCGGCAATCTCCTCTTCATGGGTAACCACCACCACCGTCACCCCCTCATCATGAAGGCCCGAAAACAGCTCCATAATCTCCTCGGAGGCCGCCGTATCCAGATTTCCTGTGGGCTCATCCGCCAGAATCAGAGGGGGCTCATTGGCCAGAGCTCTGGCTATGGCTACCCGCTGCCTCTGACCTCCGGACAGCTCATTGGGCATATGGCTCCATCTGGTCTCCAGCCCTACCCGGGCCAGCAGCTCCATGGCCCGCTCTCTTCTCTCCTTTTTCGGCCGTCTCCCATAGGTCATGGGCAGCTCCACATTTTTCAGGGCGGAGGTTCTGGGGATCAGGTTGAAGGACTGGAACACAAACCCGATCTTTCGGTTCCGCACGGCAGAAAGCTCTCCGGCTGTCATCTCCCCCGTATCCGCCCCGTCCAGATAGTAATGTCCCGAAGTCGGTCTGTCCAGACACCCCAGAATGTTCATCAGCGTGGATTTTCCCGATCCGGACTGCCCCATAACTGCCACAAACTCTCCCCGCCGGATCGTCAGATTGATCTGTTTCAGCCCCAGGACCTTCAGCGCTCCCATATCATAGATTTTTACCAGATTCTCCAGCCGGATCAGTTCGTCCGTCTCCCATGGCTCAGGCCTTTTTTTCAATGCTCCAAAGCGTTTCATATACACCTCTCTCAAACTGCGGGAATTAAGCTTACTGCGGTTCCGTCCGCCAGGGAAGGATCGGGATTGGACACCACCGCCATTCCCTCTTCTAAGACGGCCTCTCCTCTGGCCCGGATCTCCGTTCTGATGTCGCTCTCCACTCCCCGCTCCACAGGAATCCAGCAAAGCACTCCGTCCCTCACCACGGCAATGCAGGGTCCGTCCTCCCGGTCCGCAACGGCCGACGCGGAAACTGTCCACACATTTTCGGCCTCGTTTAAAATCAGCTCCGCCTTAGCCGTAATTCCCGCCATCAGGCGCGTGTTTCGGTCCAATATGCGTATGGTGGCGGGAATCACCCGTTCTGCGGAGCCTCCTCCTTTTTCCTCTCCTGTGGGGGAAATGGCCGTCACTTCTCCCCGGGCCGTTTTCCCGTTGAGAATGTCGGCGCTGATTACCGCCTGCTGGCCCAGGGCCACCTTTCCGATGGAATACTCGCTTACGTCAATCTCCATCTCCAACGTGTCCAGATTTTCAATGACAAACAGAGGGGCCGTTCCTTCTCCCGTCTCATCGGCAAAGCGTCCCACCTTTGTATTGACGCGAACCACCGTTCCCGTAATGGGGCTGGAGATTTTCGTATCCTCCAAAGCCTCCTCTTTCATCTGCACCCCGTATTCCGCATCCTTGATTCTCAGTTCATAGGATTCCGGCGGCATGGGCCGTCCGTCCACCATCCGATAGGATGCCGCCTGTCTGGCTGCGTCCTCCAGCTCATTTCCGGCCTCCTCCAGCTCCGCCGGAGAAAGAACTCCCGCCTGCGCCAGAGCGGCGCTTCTGTCATAATTTTTCTTCGCCGTATTATAGTCCTGAACTGCCTTTTCGTAGCCGTTGACTGCAGCCGCTTCCTGCTCTTTATACTCGGCCACCGCCATCTTATAAGTATTCCGGGCCATATCCAGATCTCTGCCGGCGTCCCCCGTGTCCAGCTCCGCCAGCAGCTGTCCCTTTTCCACCCGGTCACCCACTTTGACATAGAGAGCCGTCACCTGGGAATGGAGGTTGGAAAATACCTCCACACTGTCCGTGCCGGATACCGGTCCCGTAAGGGAGAGCTTTTCCGCCACGTCTCCCCGTGACAGAAGCTCCGTCCGCACCGCCACTGGGGCTTCTCCTCCGCCGCCGAATCCCTTCGCCAGCGCCAGAATCCCCGCCAGAACAGCTGCCGCTGCAATGAGCTTTCTCTTTCCGCTCCACCTTCTGCGAAGCCCTTTCTTCTTTTCTGCGGTTCCTTCCGGCATCATCCGCTCCGCCGTCCGCTCGTCTGCCTCTTCTCTGCTTTTATCCCTTTCCGCCATCCGTTCCGCCTCCAGCTTCCATTCTCTGACCGACTTTCCGTCCGTCTTCTCTTTATAACGAATATGAAACGGATTTTCTTTCAGCATTTCCGCAAAACACGCAAAAAAAGAAGCCGAACTCTCTGTCCGACTTCTCTGTTCTTCCTTGGCCTTATCTTTCCAGCCGTTTTTCCCACTCCTGCTCTCTGAATCCGGGGACAGCGAAATCCTCTCCCACCAGAAGGGGACGCTTCACCAGCATGCCGTCTGAGGCCAGAAGCGTCAGCTGCTCCTCCTCTGTCATAACCGGGAGCCTGTCTTTCAGCCCCAGCTCCTTATACTTCATCCCGCTGGTATTGAAAAACTTCTTTGCAGGAAGCCCGCTCAGGGCAATCCATGCCTTCAGCTCCTCCTTTGTCGGCCTCTCCTCCGCAATATGGCGGTCTTTGAATTCCGTTCCTCTCTCTTCCAGCCACTTTTTGGCCTTCCGGCAGGTAGAACATTTGGGGTATTCAATAAACAACACGGACATACCGTTCCTCCTTCTCTGTTCCTTTGATAACATCATTGCATCCGCCCCCGCGGCAGAGCGCAGTCTCTTTCTCACGGCAGCCGGTATTCCAGCACAAAATCATCCATGAAAAACCCGTTTCCGATGTCGTTCTTCTCCTCTCTCACCTTGGCAAAGCCCAGATGCTCATAGATGCGGATCACCTGGCTGTTGTCCCGGTTTACGTTCAGAAAGACGGCGGAAAGCCCTTCCTTCTCCGTTTCCTCCGTGAGAAAACGAAACATTTTCCTGGCAATCCCCTTCCCCCGGCAGGAACGGTCCACGTAAAACTTGCTTAAATACATTTTTCCGTCCCTGGGATAAAAGGCCAGAAAGCCCTGGAAATCTCCGTCTTCATTTTCTGCCAGATAATATCGGTATCCGGACCGGATCTGCCCTTTAATGGCGGAAACGGACTGAAACCGTGCGATCATGTAGTCATTCTGCTCCGAACCGATGAGCGGATCAAAATGCTCCTTCACGATCCGGGACGCAAAAGCGGAGAGCGCCTCCAGGGTGGGGAGATCCTCCGCTTCTACAGGAACAAACTTCGTTTTACTTTCACTCATATGCGTCTGCCTCCTGAAGTTTTTTTCATAAATCCGAAGCCTACGCCCGAAGCTCCGGCTCCCTTCTGCGGCACACCAGCCGCTCCACAAACTCCGTAGCCGGATCGGAAAGAATCCTGCTGGGAGCATCGCACTGCTGCACCGTCCCCTCTTCCATCACCAGCACCCGGGTTCCCAGCTTCATGGCTTCCTCAATGTCATGGGTGACAAAAAGCACCGTCAGCTTCCTCTCCCGATGAATCTTTAAAAGCTCATCCTGAAGCTGCTCCCTGGTGATCGCGTCCACCGCTCCGAACGGCTCATCCATCAGCAGCACCTCCGGAGCTGCGGCCAGAGCTCTGGCAATGCCCACTCTCTGACGCTGTCCTCCGGAAAGCTCTCTGGGAAACCGGTCTGCCAGATCGGCCGGCAGCCCTACCTGTCTCAGCAGTTCTTCCGCCTTCTGCCTCCCCTCTCCCCGGCCCCAGCCCGGCAGATGGGAGATGGAAGGCACATATCCGATATTCTTCTCCACTGTCATATGGGGAAAAAGCCCCACATTCTGAATGGCATAACCGATGCTCCTGCGCAGGCCCACCGGATCGGCGTGAGAAACATCCTGTCCC
>CALWEP010000214.1 GCA_944377325.1 uncultured Lachnospiraceae bacterium | reverse complement strand
TAATACAGCTTCTCCGGATCGATCTCAATCTTGACCTGAGTATTCTCATCCATGGTCTCAATGGGATTTTCATATCCCTTCAGACTCTCATTGATTCCGTCCAGGAATCCTGTCATGATCAGAATGTCTGCGCTATATTTTTCCGCAAGCTCCTTGACAGTTCCTTCAATCACTTCCGTCGGTGCCGCAAGGATCTGCTCATAAATGCCTTTTTCAATCTGGAAATATCCCGCCCAGAGTTCTTCCTGTTTCTTCTTGTCCAGTCCGTCTCCGTACGCAAGATTTCTCCAAGTCTCCAACAAAGTTGCCATTTTCTTCCCATCCTTTATTCTCTAGGATCGCTCGACCTGGTTAGTATAATACAAAACCAAAAATTTTGCAAGCATATTTTTGCAAAATTGTATATTTTTTTTATCCAATTCCTTTTTACGGGAATTTCTTCCCCATTTTCCTTCCCTGGCCCTTCTTAAGGTCTGCATCTGCCGCAGGGCTCATAGCCCTGAGAAATCAGCGTTTCCCTGCTTCCCTCAAAGTCGCGGCGGTTGGAGGGATCCATTTCTTCCACACTGCTGCAGCCGGGCAGATGGAATTTACCTGTGTTGATGTTTATCACATACTCACATTCGGTTTCTTCCGTTTCCGCCGCTTCTTCCCCCGAATCCTCCTCATGGCTCTCTCCCGTGGCATAATCGATCACAATACCCGGCTGTATGTTGCGGACAAATACGCAGAATCGGATTCCTTCTCCGCCGTCTTCCACCGATTCCGCCTCCATCAGCACTCCCCTGGCCACCAGCTCCTCGCCTTCAAACAAAGGAGTGACCCGGTAAAGCACATGATTTCCGGTCTCCTTAATGTAGTCGGCCGTCATATTTTCAAAGGGAAGCATTCCCTCCACATTCATATACCTGGTTCCGGTAATCAGATTTTTTTCATTGGCGTTTTCTCCCGTCAGCTGGTAGCCGATCAAATGGCATCTGTTGTACAGGTATTTTCCGTCCACCTGATCATATTTCACCGTATGCCAGCCGGAGGGTTTGACAGAACTGATGCTTTCCCTTTCCCCCGACGGCATCAGATCCCTTCCCACAGAAGCGAAAGCCTGCCCGCACCTGCCCAGAGCGTCCAAGCTGCCATAGCTTTCAAAAGAATCAGCCGTCTTTTCCTCTTCCGTAAAAAACGGCTGATTGTCATTGACAACCGTGTAGGGCTCGTCTGCCCCTTCCGCCTGCTCCCAATCTTCCCGGAAAGCGTTTGAGGACACTTCCGGCGCCGGGGCAGAACCCCCGGTCTCCGCACATCCCGGTATTCCCAAACCAAGCAGCAGAGCCAGCGCTGCGGCCAGCAGCATTCGCCTTACGATTTCCCTCATTTTCCGTACACCTCCAGGGTGATCTTTTCATGCGAGCTGCCGGAAAACTCCTCCGCTTTTGTCAGGGAAAGCCCCCTCAGAAGCTCCCGGTCAAAGAACACATCTGCCGGATAGGCTCTGTTCCAGCGAAACAGAATCACACTCTCTATGCTCTCCCTCCGTCCTTTTAAATTTTCCCGTTCCAGAAAGCAGAATTCTCCTTTGCCCGCTTCTTCCATATAAGAGCTTCCCGCCCGTATATCCGCTTTTTCCAGGCCTTTTGTCCCCTCAAACTGTTTTCTGCTGTATTCCTCCATCCAAAGGCAGCTGCCTGATGAAAGCTCCAGAATCTTTTCTTTGACTGCCTTGTCCATGCTCAGCCTTCGTCCGTTAAAGGCCATGCCCCAGCGATCTTCCACACATACGATAATGATCATCTTTCTCTCCTTTCCGCCTGATCCTTTTCAGTATACCATCATATTCTCTCCTGTGCAAACAGATGTTCTGAGTGCCGGCTTTCCGCAAAAAAATACCCCGCCCGCCGCACATCTGCAGCGAACAGGGTACTAAAAAGGGGAGGATAAGTATTCATTTCCTCTTTTGTAACTGTTAGTAGTATTGGCATTTTTACGGTTCTTATTCTCCAAGAAGAAGAAATTTTTTTAATTTTTTTCTCCGTCCGTGATTTTCGTCCCGTCATAGAAAAAGCTGAGAATCTGCCGATAATCCTTTCCTTCCTTGGCCATTCCCTGCGCTCCGTTCTGGCTCATCCCAGCCCCGTGTCCATAACCGCCTCCGTAAATTCTGAAAGAGCTGCCGTTCTTTTCAATGGAGATAAATGCGCTGGGCAGAGTCTCCTGGCCGGTCATGGTCTTTCCGTTTTTCATTTTTATGGTAAGGGAAGCGCTGCCCAGCAGGGTGCGGATCCTGCTCTGACCCGTAACGGATTTTACTCCGTCTGATCCGACAATTTCCAGCTCCTGGGCGATTCCTCCGGCCCCTCTGGACGTTACCTCAATGCTCTCCACCGTTCCGATTCCCGTCACCTTCTGTTCCAGAATCTCGCTGGTTGTGGTTGTCTCCCAGCGGAACAGGGCATAATCGGAATCGTACGCTTTGTAGTTTTTATCCCGTATAAAATTATCAAAGTCCACATTGTTCTTGAGATTGTATCCGTTGGGATTGTCTCCCAGGAACTTGCTCTTCAGATAGGGGACGTCATCCGGATCTCCTCCCCAAATGCCGCCGTCCGTAGTAGCTCCGCAGGAGGTGGAAAAGTAAAAAGCCTCCACCGGCTCCCCTTCATAGGTAAGAATCTGCCCTTTCGTCTCCTCCACAGCCCTGTCGGTTCTGCTGTCTGTGGCGATGTTATTATAAACCTGATAGGTGGTGCTGTCATCCACATGAGCTCCGTACTGGCAGTATCCGTTAGCCTGAATCTGACGGTAGGCATAGGTTCTGGCGCACACCGCCTGCGCCTTCAGCGCCTCCTCTTCATAGCTGGCCGGCATTTCGCTGGGCACCACCCGTTTCAGGTAGTCCTCCAGAGGAACCTCGTTGACCAGCGCCAGCCCCTCCTCCTGAGCAGAAATCTCCAGCCTGCCTTCATAAGAAGGGATTCCCTGGCCTCTTTCCACACTATTCACACAGATCTCCCCGTCCTCCAGGGGTTCGGCAATCAGCCTTCCTCCGGCCAGCCGGGCCTCTCCCGCAGACACGGAAAATTCCTCTCCCGCTGCAATCTCCTCCTGGCCCCCGTCCGCCCATGTAAGCACCATTCCCTTATCACAGGAAAGAACTGCCGACTGGTGGAACAGGCTCCGAAAGCCGGTATCCATGATCATCACCCGGATTCTGTCGGCGCTGAAGCCGCGTACGATCAGTGCTGCGCACACCTGTCCGTCGCATACGACGAATTCCTGGTTGTCATAGCCTACCAGAATATCTTTTGTTTTCTTTTTTTCAAAGCCCCCGTACGTTTTAAAAACCTGGAAAACGGGGCTTAAGGGAAGAACGCCCTGTCCCTCGATCTCTATGAAGTCTGACCCCACAGCCAGGACACGCCCCTGCATCCGGTCACTTTTTACCACCGCTTTTTTCGCTTTTCCGTTCTCAAGGTACAGATCCACGATCTGATCATACCACTGGGCTTTTTCCTTCTCGCTGAAGCTGTTTTTTATCTGCTTTGTGATTCCACCCACATATACCAGGCAGTCTCCGTTTTCCCCGGCGGTGATCCACACATTTTCGTAAACCGCCTTGTTTGATTCCGGCTCTTCAAAGTGTATCAGGCTGCTTCCCCGGCAGAGAACCTTCAGCTCCCGATCCTCATAATTCTCCAGCGCAAGGCCTTCGCAGTCCACTTCTCCGGCACTGGTGTAAACCTTCCAGCTGCCCTCGGCTCCCGGAGCGTAGACCGTCAGCTTCCTCTCCTCCACCTGCCCCGCAGAGTCTGCCGTATTGAGCAGAGAATCATAAAACAGCCACCATTCGTCTTCGGGAATAGGCTTTTCCCGGTTGTTGACCGTAGCTCTGGCCTTGCTCTTCAGCTGAGAGGAAATGGCTCCTGCCAGCCACTCCACTTCCCCGTAAGTGATGTAGTCTTCCGCGCTTTCTGCCGTAGCAGGAGTCAGCTCTTCCGTCAGGTATCCGTTTCCGTAGAGGTAATCCATGTATTTTACATACCATTCCTCTGTCTCCCCCGCCTTAAAGCAGGAAGGCCGTTCCTCCAGGAAGCCTTCGCACTCCTCTTTCGAAACCAGAGCCAGCACTGCCGCCCGGGCCGCCTGCCCCCTGGTTATTCCGTCCTGCACCGGCTCGCAGAGCACAATGCCGATCAGCAAAGCCAAAATCAGCACCGGGATCCCTACGATCCAGCAAATCGGTTTCCAATCCTTCATCTAATCCTCTTGCTTTCTGACGTATGTCTTCTGTCCATCCTCTATATAGTCTAGTTGCTCGTAGTCCTTTGTATTACCGGATAATCCCTTTTTCCGAAGAAAATACTCCACGCCGTCCTTCCCCAGGTTGTAGAGCACCGCAAAGGTGGGAACTCCTATGATCATTCCCACAAAGCCGAACAGCCCTCCGAAAAGAAGGATGGAAAACAGCACTCCGAAGCTGGAAATGCCTGTGGAATCTCCCAGAATTTTCGGTCCCAGAATATTTCCGTCAAACTGCTGAAGCAGAAACACAAAGATAATAAAGTACAGGCACTGTATGGGATTTACAAGAAGAATAAAAAATGCGCTGGGAATCGCTCCGATAAAGGGGCCGAAAAACGGAATCACATTGGTAACGCCCACGATCACACTCACCAGCATCACGTAAGGCATCTTCATCAGACTCAGGCAGATGAAGCACAGAATTCCGATAATCAGAGAATCCAGCAGCTTGCCAATGATGAATCCGCCGAAAACCTGATGGATAAAGCGCACTTCTCTGATAACTCTGTTTGCCAGCGGAACCGGAAGCAGTCCGTACATGATTTTTTTTCCGTGGGAGCAGAAGGAATCCTTGATGTTCAGCATATAAACCATGACAACCACGCCGATCAGTACATTTTTCAGCACGTTCATCACGCCCATAACTCCGCTGGAAACGCGGGTAATGATATCGCCGACATTGGAAAAAAAGTTTTCATTCAGATTTGCCAAATTGGGAACAACATTCTGATTCACCCAGTCCTGCAGCTCCAAGCTGGTGCTGTTCAGCCATTCCGTAACCTGGGCTGCCATAGCCGGATTGCTGTCCAGAATATCCAGAAGCCAGCGTTCCAGATTATTCAGATTGTTGGGAAGAGAGGAAATAATTCCCCGCACGCTGATAATCAGCTGAGGGATAAGTATGGACAGCAGACCGCTGACCACAGCAAATAAAACTGCCAGGCTTACGACCGTCCCTGACGCCCGTCCGGCCATAGCAGACCACTTTTTTTCTTTCATAACCTTTGAAAGTGTCTCTTCCGTCTTTTTGGAAACACGATTATAGATAGGAGTCAGCAGATATGCCAGCACCGCTCCGTAGATCACCGGCATCAGGATACCGGTCAGAAAGCCTGCCCACCGCTTTACCTTATCCATATGGATCATGGTAAAAACCAGCAGAATGCAGGATGCAACTACCAGGAATGCGGTAATGCCCCAATAAATGTAAGTTGAAAATTTCTGGTTTTTCATGTTTTTCTCCACTATTTTCCTTTTTTTCTTTTAGTCTATCATACTTTTCCAAAAAGATAAAGCGGCGATCTCTCGCCGCTTTTCTCTTTCGTAATCCCAAAATGCCGTCTCTTACTGTTTGACTCCTAGCATTGCTAGGTGGGCAACCTCACTTAAGTTTCTGCCTTCCACTCCAAGGAGGCCTGACATCTGCTTAAAAATATTGGAATCCCTTATGTCATACTGTAGGTTCAAATAAGGTAAGAGGGTCGAACATTCCAGGAATTACAATCTTCCCTTTAACTGTAAATCATTATACAACAGTTCCTATGTTTTTTCAAGTTGCTTTTCCTTCCACCTCCGGCCAAAATTCCCAGCCGGCAATGAAAGGAAGAGCGAAGGTTAACTGGCCTCCTGCGTACGCTCCAGCTTGTACTGCTCCATATAAAGGTCCAGATCCTTCAGCAGATCCTCGCAGGAATCGCTGAAAATCCTAAGTTCCGCTTTCTGGAATGCGTGAAGAGACACTACATCCAGAACCGCGTCCGCGTCAACAGTCCGCCCGCCGCATGCCAGCTCCGCCTTATAGCTGTGGCGGCCGATAATCTCCATAAACTGCATAATGGAATCCATACTCCAGAAAACGATCTCTTTTTTCGTCATGGGGCTTTCTCCTCTTTGCTTTTGTGCTTTTCTGTGGTTTTCTTTCGTCCATATCCATGCCATGGCCTGTGGGCTCATGGATCCCTGCTGAAAGTTTATATCCTATTATAAACAGGGGCGCCGGCAAAAAGCAATCATTTTTAACGGAATTTTTATTTTTTTGAAGTTTTTCTCCTTTCTCAGCCGTTATAATAAACAGGACGGAAAGGGGGCGGGACCATTAATGCAAATGAACAGCTGGAACGGATGATCGATCAGTATCAGAATCTGATCTTTTCCATCTGCTGCCGCCTCACAGGCGACTTTTTCGAGGCAGAGGACCTGACTCAGGACACTTTCCTGTCCGCCTATAAAAGCCTGTCCTCTTTTGACGGCAAAAATGAGCGGGCATGGCTCTGCCGGATTGCCACCAACAAATGCCTGGACCATCTGAAGCGGGCCGGACGAAGGTCCGTTCCCACAGAGGAAAGCTTTTTCGCAGCCGTTCCCTCCGCCGCAGACACGCCGGAACGCAGCGCTCTTGACCATGCTCTCAGAGAGGAACTGAAAGAACGCTGCCTGTCTCTGAAGCCGCCCTACCGTGATGTGGCTCTGGACTATTTTTACTATGAATTGGAGATCAGTGAAATCGCTGCCAAAACAGGGCGGGGAGTCAAAACCCTGCAGACACAAATATACCGTGCAAAAGCCATGTTAAGAAAGCAATACGGAAAGGAGGAGCCGGAATATGGATTATCGAAATCTGACTGCGGACGATCTGAGAAAAGCGGGGGAAAATGACTTTCTCGCTGAAGAACTGGCCGACTATGTCGAAGAGAACTTTCTTCTCGCCGCTCCAAAAAACATGAAGACGTCCATCCTGCGCCAGTGCAGCCGGCCGGACGTTCGTCTGGCCGCTGAGACCAGAGCTTTTCCGCGCCGGATCCGTCTCCTTCTCTACAGTCTGAAGGTAGGGGCTGCCGTAGCCGCCAGCATTCTTTTGCTGGCTCTTCTGCCCCCCTCATCTCCGACATCCCCTCACAGCGAAAGCCTGTCTGAGCCGGCCGGTATGTTTTTTCAGGTTCCTCTTTATGAAAAAGCCCGGAAATTCACTGACCGTCTGAGCTTTATTTCCTATGAATTATATAATTGGGAGGTCTACCGATATGACAAACAAAAGGAATAAATTTCTTACCTTCTGCTGCTCCCTTCTGCCGGGAGCCGGTGAGATGTATCTGGGCTTTATGAAGCAGGGCATCAGCCTTATGAGCGTTTTTTTTCTGGTATGGGCTGTCAGCGGGCTGCTCAACCTGCCCGCGCTGTTATTTATTGCCCCCGTAATCTGGTTTTACAGTTTTTTTCATACGCACAATCTGAATTCCCTGCCTGACGAAGAATTTTACTCTCTGGAAGATGACTATCTCATTCACCTGAAGGCCTTCCCCTTTCTGACCAAAGGATGGCTGGAAAAAAACCGAAAGATTGCCGCCGCTGCCTTGATTGTTTTAGGTGCCCTTCTTTTGTGGAACTATATCATAGACTTCCTATATGTGACCATAGACGTTTTCTCCCTTTCCAGTCGGGTTTATATGCTGCTCCACGCTTTCGGCGACTTCTCTGTCCGGGCCGTGTTTGCAGTCTGCATCATCGTTCTAGGAATCCATTTAATTCGAAGCAAAAGCAAAGAGCTTTATACGGAAGAAAAGCAGAAAGACGAATCTTTCCCACTGCTTACGCAGAAAGAAGATCAGGATCTTTAATGGCTGTTTGCCTGAGGCAAACAGCCTGAGGGGAGGCCGGAAGCCTCCCCTCAGCCGCCTGCGGCCATCGGCCGCTTTTTTCATTCGAACGGTCAGCCTCCGCAGCCAGTGCCGCAGCCGCACCCCGTATTGCAGCCGCAGCTTGTATTGCAGCCGCAGCCCGTATTGCAGCCGCAGCCCGTATCTCCTCCGGAATTGGAGTTTTCGCAGGTTTCCAGTCCTTTCTGATATCCGTCGTTGAAACCTCCCGAATATCCGCTGTTGAAGCCGTCATTCCATCCCCTTCCAAATCCCGCATTAAAGCCTCTCTGGAATTCTGTCATAGTATTTCCATTCTGATTGCCGCAGCATCTGCAGCAGCGATTACACCACATATCTATTCTCCTTTTTTCATGTTTGTACTGTATCTTATGTGGACAGGGGAAAAAGGGTTCCCCTTCTTTTATCATCCTGCCTGTAACCTCTTTTTCCCTCTTTCATAAACTGATATTAGAAAATCGCCCAATGGAAAGGAGTTTCCTTTATGGATCCCTATATGTCGCAAACACCTTCCGCCGTCATGCCCTGCTCCCCTTCAGGCGGGCAGCAGCCGGCCATATCCTCTTTCCCTCCAGCCATGGCCTATGTTCCCATGCAGCAGTGGCAGCAGACTTATGATCTGGGTCTGGGATTTTCCCGCGGTACTATTTTCCCGGAACTGGATCTTCCGTTTATGATGGGGAGGTGCCAGTAAATGATCAATTCAGCTAAATCTTTTTCCCAGACTTTTTCCTCTGGCAGCGAAAACTCCGAGGCCGCCCGTATTATGCAGGTCCTCAATCAGGCCAGTTTTGCCCTGGATGACATCGTTTTGTACCTGGATACTCATCCGGCTGATCCCGACGCTCTTGCTTACTATCAGTATGTGAAGAATCTCCGTTCCCAGGCGATGAATGCCTATACCGATCAGTACGGTCCGCTTCTGAACGATCAGGTAAATTCCGGCACGGAATGGACCTGGGCAAACGGCCCCTGGCCTTGGGAAGGAGGTATGAACTGATGTGGGTCTATGAAAAACGACTGCAGTATCCTGTAAATATTAAAAATCCGGATCCGAAGCTGGCGCAGTTTATTATGAGTCAGTATGGTGGCCCCGAGTGCGGGAACCTATAATATAGAAGAAAGGGCCTTTTGCACCGGATCAGAACAGGTAGCGGTGGTTCTCAAAGTCATACTGCTCCGCAATTTTCAGCACGCCGCGGGAGTCGGTGACCATGCACTGGCCTTCATGAACGCCGCCCTCCGGGCACAGGAAATACCACTCTCCCGCCGGATCCTGCTGATAGCCGGTGAGCATATAGCCTTCGGCGTCGAAAAGATACCAGCCGGAAGAGCCTGTAGTTTGCTCCGTAAGCCAGTACCAGCCGTTTGCTGCGTAGGTGCCGTCTGCATACTGATACCACCAGCGCTTTCCGTCCGCAGCCGCCTTGAAGCCTTCGGTATACACCGGATCCACGCTGTAGTCAATATCGCACAGCTTCAAAACCTTCTGCCAGGCGGTATCCTTCACCCGGCTCTCAATGGTGCCGTAATTGATCCCCTTGGCCTCCACGCAGCAACCGTCTCCAACATATACGCCGATGTGGCCCGGCTTCCACAGAGCCCAACCGGTCATACTCTCGTCCAGGGCGCCGATGGATACTTTCTCTTCCGCAGTATCGTGGTAATTGGTGCTGCCCCGGATGATGCCCGTGTACCAGCTGATCAGACCGCTGCAGTCAGTGCAGCGCTGGCCAATGAACTGCCTGGCCTTGGCCAGATAGCTGCTGGTATATACAGACGGGTTCTGATTTGCCAGGAGCTGCAGGCACTCCTCCGTCAGAATCTCCCCCTTTGCCCCATATACATAGGGCGTTCCGATCTTGCTTTTACAGAATGCCGTCAGGCCGGCGGCTTTTCGTTTGTCTGACATATTTTACCTCCATATGAAAAAAGACCCGGTATGCACCGGGACGGAAAAGTTCTGTGTATCTTGTAAATTGATTCTGCATATGCTATAATGCCAGTAGGCAAAAGGATATAGCTATTCCACGTAATGTGGAAAAACGAAAACCCCAGAGTGGCAGCTCTGGGGTTTTCTATTCCCATTTATGTACGGCAGGGCTTAAAGCCGCAGGCTCGTTACCGGCTATCTGTCACCGTCCAGCCATTTGCAGATGAGGTGGCAAACCACACCTGCCATAACGGTGAAGATAAAGGATATAGCATCTTCCACATAATGCACCCCCTTTCCGTACCGGTATAGGGGCGGTAACATAGGCATTATAGCATAGCGTCAGAGAACACTCAATAAGAAGCAGTTCTGAGACTTGCTTCCGGAAGCCGCTGGGGCACCGGTCTTATTTCTTCGGACGGATATCTCCGTTTTCGTCAGCGTACCATCCGGAATGAATGGTTACCTTTCCGGTTTCCTCATGAAAATCAATGCCGAATGCGGGGCCTTCGTACTGAGCTGCAAATTCAGCAAATGTATTGGTGCGGATGGCTGCCTTCAGCTTCTCCTCAATAGCGGGAATGTCCTTTACGTTAATCGGTTTCCAATTGTTGTTCATCATTCATTTCTCCTTTTCTTTCTCTGATATTCTTGAAATTTCTGGGTTGGCCTGCCGGCCGCCGGGATACCGCCCGGCCCGAAGATGCGGGATCACCTCCCTTTACTCTTTATTCTTATAAGCGGTACGCTGCCAAATCTCAGAGACTTTTTCCCATCCGCTCATAGCCACTAACGCAACAATACAGGCTGCAATCATGCAAGCAAATATCATATACCATTCAATCGG
>CALWEP010000213.1 GCA_944377325.1 uncultured Lachnospiraceae bacterium | reverse complement strand
GGCGGTGAGTGTTCCGATGAGGAGATCGAGAAGAGTCTGGAGGAAGTCCTGCACACGGACGCGGAGTGCTATGGGATGGAATTGGAGGATTCGAGGGTAATCGAGGATGCTCCGTGGACAATGACCTGGCTGGAGAGCGAGGGAATGTTTCGATATTCTTTTGACGGCAGTTCCTCATTTTTCTCCAGTGTGCCTCAGGGAATGGTGTGCAGCGGCCCCGTGTCCGTTGTCTGCCCGGAAAACGGCTCCCTCTTTATTTTCAGAGACGGCAGCGCCGATCAGGATCTGGGAAAAAGAGTGTTTACGGAGCCGGGGCGCTACTGCTTGGTGCTTACGGCCTTTTCCGTTCCGGAAACGGCAGCAAACAGAATGGTTTTTTACAAGAAAAATTTTTGTTTTCAGATCATAGATCCGGTCAGCTCCTATCCGGGAGTGATTTCCGCTCCGGAAGGATTCCGCCTTAAGGAAGCGACGCTGAACGGAGTCAGCCGGGATGACATTTCTCCGGGCGGGATTTTTCTGGACCAGGACGGTTCCTACCGCCTGACCTGGGAAGAGCCTGTTTCAGGGAAAGAGCTGGAGACAGTGATGACCCTGGATACTTCGGCGCCTTTTCTGAATTTTTCTCAGGATATAACGGGAGGAACGGCAGAAATTCCTCTGAAGTTTTATTCATCTGAGGAAGACACAAAGGTAATTATGGAGTATAATGGTTTTCAGGAGAGATTCCTGGGAGACACCCTGCGGACTGCAGGGGACTACAAGCTGACGGTTATGGATTCCGTCGGCAATCAGAGGACTTATACGGTCCGTCTGGAACCGGAAGAAAAAGGAATTCCGGCATATTTAATTGCAGTGAGCTTCATTGCTCTTGCGGGAGCGGCTGTGTGGCTGTATTACCTGCACGGACATATGAGGATCATATAATAAAAAAATCAGGAGGAAAAAGTATGAATTACGGATTTGTAACAGCCCTGCTTACGGCTACCGGCGCAAACCCCTTTGAGGAGGTGAGTTCTCCGGTTATCAGTCTGCTGGACATGGCCCTTACACCGGCACTGGGAATTGTAGGAGCTCTTGGAGCAATCTACTGCATCCTGCTGGGAGCGAAGCTGGCTAAGGCAGAGGAGCCTCAGGACAGAGAAAAGGCAAAGCAGAGCCGGAAAAACGCAATCATCGGTTTTGTGCTGATCTTTGTGCTGATCGTGGTTCTGAAGGTGGGAATGGGAGCAATGACCACCTGGATGGAAAGCGCCGTATAATTGAACGGACAATCGTATAAGGGAGCCAGCTGACAAAATGGCTCCCTTTTTTCAAAAGGAGATGCAGATAATGAAAAGAATATTAACGGCTATGCTGATCGGGACGGTTAGTATGTTTTTCACTGGCTGCAGCGAAGGCCTTATCAAGGGAGCGGACATTCAGACGGATCAGATTATGGGTGACGCGGCTTCCATTGCGGATTCGGAGACCGACGGGGATATGAATATCAAGATGGACTATGACGAAGATCCCACGGTAGCTCTGGAGGACTATTATGATTATAACGAGGAAATGAAATACGAAGGCCTGGAGGGAGAACCGGCGTTTGTGATTCCGGAAGATCAGCTGGAGGAAAACAGCGAGATCGAAAACTTTCAGGTGCTGGATATGGTCAATGAAAATACATTTCTCTATATCTATTCTGTGGTGACTCCGTCGGGAGGCGATCAGGAAAAGGTGATCCACTGTGCGTCCATCTATAATTTCCGGACGAAGGAGCTGAAGGTGATTCACAAGACGGAATCCACGAGAAATGTTATGACCATGACAGAATCCTTTGTAGGGCAGTGGTGCCGTCCCGGATCCGGGACAGGCATGGGAAAGCTGTTCATTTATGACAACGGATTGGGAAGCATTTACGATCTGAATACGTTGAGCGGAGTTCCTGAGTTTCAGACGGATGTGGAGACTCTGATGCGCCGCTATTTTACAAAACCGGCTGCGGTAAGCGTGGGGAATGCGGTTTCCGACGGTCAGTACAACATTTACGTGGAGATGATTCTGGAAAAAACCGGTACGCTTTCCGAGGATTCGGAAGCATCGGATGAGGAGCTGGAGGAAGACCTGATCCAGGTGGTAATGGCCTATGAATTCATCCCGCTGTCGGAGAACCTTCATCTTCGCCAGGATAACGAGAGCTTTTCCAAACAGGTGGAAGAGTGGAAGGCAAAGACAAGCGGAAAGGTATATGAAACCCTTCCCAGCGAAACGGCAGACTGGACTCAGGTGCTGAAGGAAGTGCCCAATAAGTGGACGGAGGCGTACATTCCGGAGCTGGGTTCCGTGGGCGTAAAACAGTGGAAAGTCTCTCCCGTTTATGAGTACGAGCAGGACGGATATGTATGTACCTTCCAGGCTAAAAAGGACAACAATCTCCAGTCGCTGACCAATCCGCCGCAGAATAAGGAGCTGACCAATACTCTGGTTACCTACAAGGGATATGATTATACACTGAGCGCTTATGTGGGAAGCTTCTCCGACTACGAACCGCAGACCATCACCAGAACCGTAACATTAAAAACCGGTACGGACGAGGAGGGAAATGATATTACGGAGACCAGAGTGCAGTCTCTGAGAGTATATAAAAAGAGGCAGCAGACGATTTCTTCCGTGCTTACGGGAAGCGACGGAAAGAGACACGGAGCGTGGATGGAAGGTTACCGGATCCTGAAAAGAGGCGGAGATTATGTGGGCAGCATCCATGGAGAGGACAGCTCCCAGATTCTGTGTGAGATAAACGGAAAGCTCTGCTGGATGGATACGCAGAAAAATTATGCGGAAAGCCCGATTTCCGTAGGAGATGAGGATACGATAAGCATTTTCCGCGACGGAACTCAGGCTAGACTGGTGAAATCAGATAAGGAAAAAATGATTATTTATGAAGATCTCTGCAAGACGCAGGAAAGCGCCAGCCTGACCATTGCTCTGGAAGACCTCAGTTCCCGATACAAGCAGGGAGACGGGGAGTCGGAACAGGAATTTCAGGAGTCTTTCCAGGAGGATCTGGACGGAAGCATATTCAGCGGAGTGAACGTCTATACGGATTCTCTCAGCTATACAGGTGAAAACATCCAGAGCGTGACGGTAGCAGGCAGCGCTTCCATGGACGAGCTTCGCGACGAGTGGGGGGAGGATGTTTTGGGCCTGAAGTCAGGCACCAGTGCCAACGGATATCTGTTTACCTCTGAGACACAGGGCATCAGCATCTATATTCCTGCCACGAAACAATCCTTCACTATCGACACCGGAGGCTGGTACCGGACATGGAAAACGAGCGGGGGATATGTGACCGTAGGATTTTCCGGAGAATATGCGCTGAATGGGGAAGATCTGGCGTATGCCAGAGTGGTGAATCTGGACGTTCAGGCAGTTTTGGATGAGGCGGTGAAGCAGAAGCTGGCTGCCTATGAAAAGGAAGCGGCGGAAGAAGCGGAGAAGGAAGCAGAGAAGGCTTCCAAGGAAGCGGAAAACAGTCATCACCTTAATATGGAGGAGGATTGGAATGAAAGCAACAGCAAAAAGCAGAGCGGCAGCTAATTGGAAGAGCGCGGCGGCGGGGCTGCTCCTGACCGTATTTATGTGTGTTCCGGCTCAGGCCGGCCCGGGTCAGACAGGCACATGGCAGGCTCTTCCCGACGGCGGGTATGTCTACCTCAATGAGGAAGGAACTCCCGTTATCGGATGGATTGAAGACGGAGGCATGTGGTATTACGGAGGAGAGAACGGAGTGCTCCTTACGGATACCATGACGCCGGACGGATACGATGTGAGTGGGGACGGCGCCTGGTATCGGCGTTCCGAAAAAATTCTCGGAGCCACTTTTCAGGCTCCTGAGCGGTTCCTGACCTGGCAGGATGGATTCTCCTGGCCGGGAGAATACGGTTTTTCCGTGCTTTCTTCCGCGGTAAAAAACGCATTTTCCGGAGAACGGTCTATAAAAATCCAGAAGGACGGCCTGGAGTACAGAATGAAGGATGGTACAGTGCTGATGGGTCTGTATCGGGACAGCACCTACGGCGGCTGGCGGCTGGATCTGGCTGTGGGATTGGATAACAGTTCCACAGATCTGGCTTATGCGGACACCTACAATTATCAGATATTTAAGGCGCTCCTGTATCAGGTCAGCTCCGCGCCTGAGGTGGCTGCGGCCGCTGTCTATGACAGCTGGAACGGAAGCAACGCCTGGGGGCTGAGCCGAACGGCCTGGACCAGAGTGGGAGATATGCAGATTCTTTACGGAGCTTCCGACGGAATGGGACATTTTTGGATGATTCCTTGAAACAGCATGAGGGGGGAAATGATATGACGGAAAACTGGAGACAGCTGCCCATTATTACTTCATTTTTCAGAGCCGGTCCGGACGGACAGATGGAGGAGCCTTCCAGGCTTCTTCTGGAAGCCATGGATCTTATGGAATTTAAAAACGGTGAAGATATTGTGAAAGCCGGAGCGGCGGCGGAAGACGGAATGTATATTATTCTGGAAGGAAATGTAAAGGTTCTGGACGCCAAAGGCGGTCTGATCAATGAAATGGGCGCCGGAGAAGTAATCGGAGAAATGGGGCTGATCAAGGACAGCACCAGAGCGGCGACGGTTCGGGCTGTCGGCCCGGTAAAATGCGCCCATATCAGCAAGGGTCTGTTTGAGAAGATTGCAGAGCAGAATCGGTCCATATACGGAGCGCTGCTGGAAATGCTCTATACGAAGACGACCCAGATCGTGCGGGAACGGGAGAGAAACCGGTCGGAGCTGGAGATTGCCGCCAGAATTCAGACCGGATATCTGCCCAAGGATTTTTCGCCGTTTCAGGACATGCCCCATATTCGCACTACGGCCAGAATGTGTCCGGCCAAAGGCGTGGGGGGAGATTTTTACGATATTTTCAAGATCGACGGCAGACGGCTGGGAATGGTAATGGCGGACGTGTCGGGAAAAGGTATGCCGGCGGCTCTGTTTATGGTTCTGTCAAAGGCATACATCAAAAACTATATGCTGCTGGATATGCCGCTGGATCAGATGGCCATGCGGGTCAATAACCAGCTCTGCGAGAACAATGAAGAAGAGCTGTTCGTTACCTGTTTTATCTGCGTGCTGGATACGGACAGCGGGGAACTCACCTATATAAATGCGGGCCATAACCCGCCGGCAGTATCCAGACAGGGAAAAGAATTTCATTTTCTCCGGTGTCCGGCAGATATGCCCTTCGGCATGATGGAGGACATGAAATATCGAATAGGCCGTGACCGTCTGGATCCGGGGGACCGTTTTTATCTCTATACGGACGGAGTGACGGAGGCGTTTAATGAACAGGATGAAATGTTTTCGGAAGAAAGGCTGCTGGAAGCACTGAATCGAGGGGCCGGACCGGAGGACCCGGAAGAATTTGTCTCTCACCTGTATGAAGCGGTGGCAGATTTTGTGAAGGATGCTCCTCAGTCGGATGATATTACCATGCTCTATCTTGCAAGATAGAAAAGAAAGGAAAAGTATGAAAAGAAGAAAAATTGCAGCCGCAGCGGTGCTGCTGGTGCTCCTGGTTTTTCTGGGAGTGAATGTAATGGCAGTTGCCGATGAATTTGTGGGGGAAGCCAGAAGCCTGTCTGTCCTTTCGGTCAGCGGAGACAGTGCCACAGTTACCCGCGGCGGAGGACGGGAAGTGAAGGCAGCGGCTGGCCTGCCTCTCGGTCAGGGAAGCAAGGCGAAAACAGGCGCAGCTACCAATCTGTATCTGAAGGCAGATGAAGATAAGACCATCAAGCTGGCTGCCAGCACTCTGGTGGAGATTGCGAAAGCGTCCGCCAAAAAGCTGGGAATTGCTTTGAAAAGCGGCGAGATCTTTTTCAACGTGGAAGAAAAGCTGGCTGATGACGAGGAAATGGAATTTACTACGGCTCAGACCTCTCTGAGCATTCGGGGAACCAGCGGTTTTCTGCGGATCGAAGAAGACGGCCGCGTGCTGCTTCACCTGCTGGAAGGAAAGGTGGACTGGAGTGCGGGCGATAAGGTGATTTCTCTGGAGGCAGGTGAAACCGGAATCTATACTCCGGCTCAGGGAATGCGGGAAGAAGAGCTTGTGAAGCTGAATCAGCTTTCCTGGGAAGACTTAAACGGCTTTGAACTGGAAACGCTGCTGAAGGATGTTCCGCCCGATTACAGGGATGACCTGGGATTGAGTGAGGAGCAGATTTCTGATGCGGAGGAAAAGGCGGAGGAAATGCTCCGCCGGGAGGAGAGCAAAGCTCAGACAGAGGAGAGCCAGGCAGAGAGCTTTGCCCAGGAGTATCAGCCCGGAACGGGAGAGGGCGGGATCATTGTGGAAGGCCGGGAGCCTGTGGTAGAGGGCGACCGGGATGACAAGGATATGGTTCTGGAAGATCCCACAGAAGAACCTACGGAGGAACCTACGGAAGAACCTACGGAAGAACCCACGGAGGAACCCACGGAGGAGCCTACGGAGGAAGAACCTCCTGTGCCTCGGCTGATCGGAGATGAGTACGGATATCACTATTCCGCTACTACGGATGTGGATGGCCAGCGGACGGAATCCATATATAGTGGCAGCGATGGGGAGCCGATCGATGAAGAAACGGAATATGCCTATGTGCTGAAAAACAGATGGGATAGAGAGGAGATGCTGACATATGAACCGTTATGGCTCGTCGAATATGATGGAGAATATTATGCCTGGACAAAGGAGGAGTGCGAAGAATACGGTCTGCCGATTCAATTTATGCCGAGTGCCGTGCTCCTTGAGGCAAGATAACGGAGTATGATGACGGAGAAAAAGAGATTTTCC
This sequence comes from uncultured Lachnospiraceae bacterium, assembly GCA_944377325.1. Lineage (GTDB taxonomy): Bacteria > Bacillota > Clostridia > Lachnospirales > Lachnospiraceae > Lachnoclostridium_A. The sequence continues at coordinate 1,768 of CALWEP010000213.1, read as the reverse complement.
TTCAAAGAATATGTCTTCCTCCTGGTGCTCACCGTTCTGTACCTGATTCTGGCCCTTTGGAACCTGGGAAGCCGGCATATTCCTTCTACAGGATGGGAGAGGCAGGAGACGGGAGGAGAGATCCTGCTGGATCTGGGAAAAGACTGCCAGGTGGGAGAGGTCGCCTGGTTTCTGGGCAATTATGGAAACAGAGTGTTTACCCTTTCCTGGAAGCCGGAGGACGGGGAGTGGAAAACGGCGGGGCAGCTGACCATGAAAACGGTTTATCAATGGGGGCGGGTCCTGATCAGTCCGTCCGTGACGGCCCGGTATCTGAGGCTGTCTTCGGAGAATCAGTATGTGGATGTGCGGGAGCTGGCCGTTCTGGATGAGGAGGGCGGATATCTGGAGGTTCATAATCAGGGGGATTATCCGGAGCTGTTTGACGAGTGGGAACTCTATGAGGAGAAGAAAAACGGCCATTTCCAGACGGCGGTATTTGACGAATGCGTGTTTGCCAGGACGGCGTGGGAATATCTGAAGGGAATCCGCTCCTATGAGGATACCCATCCGCCCCTTGGAAAGCTGATGATTTCCGCAGGAATAGCGGTTTTCGGGATGAATCCCTTCGGATGGAGAATTGTTCCTGCTCTGGCAGGAGCAGCTATGCTGCCGGTTCTGTATCTGGTGATTCGCTTTCTTACGGGGAAGGCTCTGCCGGCAGCAGGAGGAACACTTCTGCTGGCCTTTGATTTCCTTCATTTTACTCAGACCAGGCTGGCGGCAGTGGACGGAATGCTGGTGCTTTCCGTCCTTCTGTCTCACGGAATGATGTATCGATACGCAGACTGTGTGAGAGAGCAGGCCGGATGGAAGAAAAAGGCGGCTCTTCTGCTGGGAAGCGGACTGTTTATGGGAGTAGGAATCAGCTGCAAATGGTCCGGATGCTATTCGGCTCTGGGGCTGGCGGTTCTGTTCTTCTGGTCCTTCGGAGAAGGCTGGCGGAAGGGCTGGATCGGCAGAAGAGAGGCGGCAAAAACTCTGCTGCTGTGTACGGCGGCTTTCCTTCTTATTCCGGCTCTGATCTATATTCTGTCCTATATTCCCTACGTCAGCCTGGAACCGGATGCCGGGTTCTGGAAAGAGATGATCGACAATCAAAAAAATATGTTTTTGTATCACAGCAGCTACAGCTATGACCATCCGTCCTCGTCCATGTGGTACCAGTGGCCGCTGACCATCCGTCCGGTGACCATGGTGTACGGCATTCATGACGGGATGCTGGAAGTAATGAAGGCCATGGGAAACCCGGCGGTGTGGTGGACCGGTACGGCAGCGGTATTCTGGGGAATGGCGGAGGCCGCCGGAAACAGAGACCGGACGGCTGCCCGGATTCTGATTTCATACGGCTCCCAGCTTCTGCCGTGGGCGCTGGTAAGCCGGGCATCTTTTCTTTACCACTATTTTCCGGCTCTGATTTTTTCCGTTATTATGGCTGCCTACTGGGCCTCCAAAGGAGGAAAAAGGAGATTGTGCCTGCTGGGAGCGGCGGTGATACTGGCAGGAGCAGCTTTTGCCGCATATTATCCGGTGATTGCCGGACAGCCCGTTTCATTTCAGACGCTGGCCGCTTTGGACTGGTTCCCGGGATGGGATTTGGTTCGGAATTAACGGAAGAGAAATAAATAAAAAAGCAACCGGGCGGGAAAAGATATGAAAAAACGGAAATGGCTGCGAGCAGCCTCCCTGCTCTCCATTGGCGTTTTGTCCATGCAGCCCTACGGGGAAA
>CALWEP010000212.1 GCA_944377325.1 uncultured Lachnospiraceae bacterium | reverse complement strand
TATAAAACGGGCGCTTCTGCATATCCTAAAGATGTTTCCTGCAAACAGAAGCATCAAAGGAGGAATATGCGATGACGAAGCTGGACTGTAATGTGACAAGCTGTGCACACAATGCGGAAAACTGCTGCTGCAAGAGAGAAATTGTTGTAGAAGGACAGACGGCAAACAAAAGCTGCGATACCTGCTGCGGCAGCTTCAGCGAAAGCAGCGGAAGCGCGTTCAAAAACCTGTTCAAATCCCCGGAGAGCCGCCTGGAGATCGAATGTGAGGCAGCCAACTGCGTTTATAATTCAGGCAGCCGCTGTACTGCGTCCAAGGTGGGAATCACCGGTCTGGGGGCCAGCAAAGCCGGAGATACGGAGTGTTCCACGTTCAAGGCGAGATAAGGGAGCTTACGGCGGGAAAAGAATATCGGACCGGTCTGCATTATCAGGCCGGTTTTGATTTTCACCTCTAAAAAAATAAGCTATAATAACGGAAGGATACAAAGGAGGAGGAAAACATGATCAGAATCATGACGGTGATGGAAAATAGGCCAGGAGGAAACAGAGGGCTTGCAGCGGAGCACGGACTGTCATTCCTTGTTGATGCGGACGGAAAGAGGATTTTATTTGACTGCGGAGCGGGGGAGAATACCCGGAAAAACTGCAGAAGGCTGAATGTGGAGCTGTCTTCCGTGGACATTCTTGCCTTCAGCCACAGCCATTATGACCATGCGGCGGGATTCCCGGATATGGCGGAAAGCGGGCTTTGCGCCGATGTCTTTATCGGAGACGGTTTTTTTCAGGAAAAATACGCGGCGGAGGGGACCGCATGTACATATCTGGGCTGCGGCTTCGGAGAGGACTTTCTCAAGGAACACTCCCGGTCTTTGACGGTGAACCGCAGAAGTGTCTCCCTGACAGAGCACTGTACCCTGGAAACGGGCTTTCCCAGAAAATATTCCTTTGAGCAGATTCCGCCCCGGTTTGTGAAGTGGGACGGAAGGACGATGGTGCCGGACGGCTTTGAGGATGAGCAGTGCCTGGTGCTGGAGACGGAGAGAGAGCTTGCGGTAGTTGCAGGCTGCAGCCATCCGGGAATCCTGAATATGCTGACGGAAATCCGGGAAAGACGGAAAAAACCGGTAACTGCCGTACTGGGAGGCACGCACCTGGCGGAAGCGGATGAAGAGCGGGTGAGGAGAACCATTGAGGAAATGAAGCGGCTGGGGGTAAAACGGATCGGCATGAACCACTGCTCCGGAACATCGGCGGAGGAGAGACTGAGACGGGATGAAGAGGTGGAGTATACCAGACTGCCGGTGGGAGCCTGCGTATTTTTAGAATAATGAAAGAAAAAGGAAAAATGAAAAAAAGGAAAGCGGAAAGCCTGCGGCGGGCGGTCCGCTTTTTTGTGTTCGGAAACCATGTCCGGCGAAGTGAAGGAATGTCAGACAGAAAAGAACAAAGACGTTAATATTTCGTTAATAATCAAAGTTTAACGAGCTTTTAGCGCAGAATCTGATATTATGGCCTTATTTGAAAAATACGTTTCAAAACTTGAAAAAATAAAAGATATTATAAAAAAATCAAATGTTCTTGGGGCAAATGCCGATGGATTTCCCGGCGGGGCAAAGGCTATAATGGCAGGGAAAGCGGAGGGAACAGAAAGGAGCCGTTCATGGCGGAAATAGGATTGCTGCTTCCAAAACAGACCGTTTTGGAATGTGCGAATCAGGTGATTGAAAAAGAAAACAGGAAGGTCCGTCTGGTAAAACTGGTGAGCAACTCGGAGGCTGTAGAGGCAGCCAGAGAGGCTGTGGAGGACGGAATTCAGATCATCGTGGCCAGAGGATTTCAGGCGGTTAGGATCAAGGAAAACGTGGGAGTTCCGGTGGTGGAAATATCCCTGACGGTGCAGGAGATCGGCCTTCTGATTCGGAAGATCAAAAAGCGTCTGGGCAAGGAGCATCCTACGGTGGCAATCGTCCATTCAGAAAATATGTTCCGCAATACGGAGCGGCTGGAAGAACTGTTCGACTTTACTCTGCATACCTATTTCCTGAAAAATATGGAAGAAACGGATGAGAAGGTGGATCAGGCCATCCGGGAAGGGGCGGACATCATTGTGGGAGGGGTGACGGCCAACAACGCCGCCCTGGAGCGAGGCTTCCCGTCCATGTTTGCGGAGACCTCCGAGGACTCCATACGGACGGCGCTGAACGAGGCGGAGAGCATGGGGCGGATTATGGATATGGAGCATATCAACAACGCCCAGCTGGCTACGATCCTTGACACCTCTTACAACGGAATCATAAAACTGAACAGCTCTATGGAGATTGTCGCTGCCAACCGAATGATTGAGGAAATTCTGGGAATGGCGGTTACGGATCTGGCAGGAATGCCGCTGGAGCAGGTCTTTCCGGAAATCGACAGAAACAGCGTGGCGAAGATCCTGGGAGGAGAGCAGGAGCTGTTTTACGGTTCTCTCACATCGGGAGACCGGCTGATGCTGGTAACCGGTGCGCCCATACGGTTTGAGCAGGGGGTTGGAGGAGCGATCCTGACCTTCCAGAAGGTAAAGCGGTCCATACAGGGAACGGAACGGCGAGGTCTTCCGGAGCGGAGCATTTACTCGGCCAAGGGAAATTTTTCCATGCTTCAAAGAGGCGGAGCTGCCATGGAGGAATGCCTGGAGCTGGCCAGGTCCTATGCCTGCTCGTTTCATCCCATCCTCATATACGGGGAGGTGGGAACGGAAAAGGAGCTGCTGGCCAGTGCCATACACAACAACAGCTTCCAGAAGGACGGTCCGTTTTTCAGAATCAGCTGCGGCGCCCTTTCTCCGGAAGAACAGGACAGGCTGTTTTCCGGCGTTTACAATGAAAGGAAAAGAAGCTGGGAAGAGGCGGGGCTGCTTCAGCAGAATTCGGGAGGAACCATATACCTTCAGGGAATCGAAAAGCTGTCCGGAAAGTGTCAGCATCTGCTGGTGGAAGCAGTGGAAAACCAGTCCTGCTGGAACGGCACGGCCATGATGCCTGCCGGAAAGGGAGGAAGAATTCTGGCGGATACTTCCGTTGAAAGGAAAGAGCTTCTGGCCGGAGGATATTTGATTCCGGAGCTGTACTATCTGCTGAGCCTGAGACTGGAGCTGCCTCCTTTAAGGCAGAACAAGAAGGAAATTCAGCAGCTGGCCCACAGCTATCTGAACCAGTATCTGAAGCAGTATTCCAAATACATCGAGCTGGATGCGGAAGCTTACGGGGTGCTTCAGGAGTACTACTGGGAAGGAAATCTGGAACAGCTGAAGCATTTCTGTGAATGCCTGGTTCTGTCGGCGAGAAGAAGAAAAGTCCGGGCGGGCTTTGTGAGAGAGATGCTGGAAAAACTGTATTCCACATCGGAATACTACAGAAGCAGCGGAGAGACGCAGCAGACGGAGGAGGAACAGATTGTTCATGCCCTGAACCGCTGCGGCGGAAATAAGGTGGAGGCCGCCAAGCTTCTGGGGATCAGTCCCACCACTCTGTGGAGGAGAATGAACAAGTACAGCATATCGAAAAAGTATGACGGATGCTGATGTGCGCAGCACATTTAAGCATAAAAACCAAGGAAAAGAGGGATGGTATGTTTTTAAGAAAGTATGGAAACATTATTGTAGGGGTATTTTTCATTCTGCTTTCAGCGGCATTGATTACGCTGGCTCTGCATCTCCCCAAATCTGCGGTGATGGACATCTGTCCTGATTTTATTCTGCTGTTTATCGGCTTTGTGTCTCTGGGTTTTGC
>CALWEP010000211.1 GCA_944377325.1 uncultured Lachnospiraceae bacterium | reverse complement strand
TCAGATATAGCGACAGCTATGTCTATTTCAGCATGTCTATTTTTCACTTTTTAGATAATATTTACTTTTCAAAGTTCAACGCCTGCGCCTGCTGGCTGTGATCACTCAGGATTCCGAGAGATCATTACATATCTGATCCCTCCTGATTTCCATGGATAACACTTTTGATATTATACCATGCAGGATTGATGTTGTACATTTGAAAGAGAGAATGATACACTTCTACCATCAGTTTTGGGAAGACGGAGGTAGAAGTTATGACTTGGTTGCCGATTATGGCGTTCACTGCCGTAGCAGTGATTTACGCAATAGGAGATTATGTAGCTGTAAAGACAAAGGGAGTGATCTCTTCCGTTCTGGTAGCGATCGCGCTGCTTCTCTTATTCGGAGGAACTCTTCAGCTGCTTCCGGGAGATCTGATGGATCTGTCCGGTCTGACGAATATGATCCCCACGTTCGGTATGGGATTGATTCTGGTGAATGTGGGCTCTCTCATGAATCTGAATGATATGAGAAAAGAGTGGAAGACCGTGGTGATCTCTCTGGCAGGGATAGGAGGCATTGTTCTGCTGGATCTTACTCTGGGCACGGCGGTGTTCGGCCGGGAGAGAGCCCTGGCGGCCATTCCTCCCACTGCAGGAGGGGCTGCGGTAACCATGCTCCTTTCTGAAGCGGCCCAGGAAGCGGGACGGCCGGATTTGGGAGCATTTGTAGCGGCGGTGACCGCTCTTCAGGTGCTCATCGGTCTGCCGGTAGCGTCATTCTGCCTGAGAAAAGCGGCCAAGGCGTTTATTGAGAACGGAGGGCATAAAAAGGACGAAAAGGCAGGGGGAAAGGAGATCAATTTCAGAGTGATTCCGAAGCTTACAGGGGCCCTGGCAGGATCAGGCACCATGCATTTTGCCCGCCTGGGAGTGGTGGCTGTCCTGGCTCAGCTCTGTACCAACGCAACCGGGATCAGTACGGGAGTGACCTTTCTGGTGCTCGGCATTATAGCCGGAGCTCTGGGAATCGTGGAGAAGGGGAGCCTGAAGACGGCAGGAGGAGAAGGAATTCTCATGCTGGCTACCTACGCCTATGTGGCATCCAGCTTTGTGACCATGAAATTTTCAGATTTCGGCGAGCTGTTGGTTCCGGTGGTAGGGCTGCTGGTGATCGGAGCTTTGGGGGTGATCCTTCTGTCGGCGGCGGCAGGCCGTCTGCTGAAATGGAATCCCTATCTGGCCGTAGCGGTAGGCGTAGCATGCCTGTTCGGATATCCCGTTACCTACGCGGTGGCCATGGAGGTATCCCAGGGCGTGACGAAGGACGCAGAATTTACGGAAGCGGAGGAACAGCGGGTGATCAATTATCTGCTGCCGAAGATGCTGGTAGCCGGTGTGGTTTCCGTCAGCCTGACTTCCGTGATTCTGGGAGGAATTATCATTCCGTTTTTGTTCTGAGTGCGGCGGAGCCGTAGGAATATGAGAAATAGAGAAAGGACTGCATACTATGTTTCACGTTTCAGAGGAACTGAAAAAAGAGATTATTGAGAATAGAAGAGAACTTCACAAAAGGGCGGAGATCGCGTTTGATCTCCCTAAAACCAGAGCCTATGTATCCGAAAAGCTGAGGGAATACGGGTATGAGCCGGAAGAAATAGGCGGCGGAATCACCTGTACGGTGGGGGAAGGGGGAAAAACCATTCTTCTTCGGGCGGATATGGACGCTCTGCCCATGAATGAGGAAAGCGGACTTGATTTTGCCTGTACCGACGGGAACTGTCATTCCTGCGGTCATGACTGTCATACCGCCATGCTTCTGGGGGCGGCAAAGGCCCTGAAGGCCATGGAAAAGGAACTGAAGGGAAGAGTGAAATTCATGTTCCAGCCGGCGGAGGAGGTATTGGGCGGCGCGGCTGCCATGGTGGAGGCAGGTATTCTGGAGAATCCCAGAGTTGACGCCGCTTTCGGGCTGCATGTGGCAGCGGGAATGGAGGATTCCCGTACGGGATCGGTGCGCTGTATTCACGGAACCATGAACAAATCAGGGGATGCGGTGAAGATTACCGTAATCGGAAAGGATGCTCACGGCTCCAAGCCCTACCTGGGAATTGATTCCGTGTCCATTGCAGCCAGGATCGTGCTGGGTCTGGAGGAGCTGGTGGCAAAAGAGATCCCCAGCAAAGAGGACAGCGTGGTGCTGGTGGGAAAGATCGAGGGAGGAACTACCTGCAATACGGTAGGAGGAACCACGGTGCTGGAGGTATCTATCCGAACGGAAGGCCATGAGCAGAGAGCCTATCTGAAACGGCGCGTGAAGGAAATTGCGGAAGGAATTGCCGCAGTGTACCGGGGCAAAGCGGAGGTGGAATACCAGTACGGAATGCCGCCGCTTGTAAACCATGAGGGCATGATGCGGGAGTTCATGGGCTATATGAAGGAATTTCTGCCGGAGAATCAGGTGATGGAAGTGGAGAATGAAGGCGGCTGCGAAGACTTTACGGTGGTCTGCGAAAAGGTTCCGGCAGTTTTCCTCATGCTTGGAGCGGGGGACAAGGGCCATGGCTATGAGCACGGGATGCACCATCCGGCCATGAGGATAGACGAAGACGCCCTTCCTGTGGGGACGGAAGTCTATGTAAACTGCGCCGTCAGATGGCTGGAGGAGCACTGAACGGCTGAAAAAAAGATCTCAGCGCCGGTTTGACGCTGAGATCTTTTTTAGTTCATTCCGTTTTCGTCCAAAAATGCCTGAATCTTGCTGCTTACCAGATCATAGGCCACATCGTTCATGCCGCTGTTTGTAATGATGTCCGCATAGATTTTTGTGGGTTCCACATGGATGTTGTGCATAGGCTTTACGGTGTCCAGATACTGGTTGATGATGTTCTCCAGATCACGTCCTCTTTCTTTGGTGTCTCGAATAATACGGCGCAGGATGCGCTCGTCTGCGTCTGCGTCCACATAGATCTTGATATCCAGCATATTTCTCAGCTGACGGTCGCACAGCACCAGAATTCCCTCCAGAAGGATCACGGGACGGGGTTCAACCACAATGGTTTCCAGGGCGCGGTTGTGAAGGCTGTAGTTGTAGGTGGGACATTCGATGGCATGTCCTGCCTTCAGCTGCTTGAGATGTTCCACCAGAAGCTCCGTTTCCAGGGCATCCGGATGGTCATAATTCAGTTTTTTGCGTTCTTCAAAGGGCAGGTCATTGTGAGCCCGATAGTAATTGTCATGGTAAAGTACGGATACCTGGTCTTTAAAGCGGTCTCTCAGACGGTTGGTAAAGGTGGACTTTCCTGATCCGGAGCCTCCGGCAATTCCGATTATCATTGGTTTCATAAGTTTCCTCCGTTCCTGATGCCGCCTTCCGATTTGAAGCAGGCAGCATACCCTCTTTTCAGTATACAACAAATTTATCAATCCGTATACCAGATTTGAAAAAACCTATTTCGGAAGAATGTAGGATTACAATACATGTGTTACAACTGAATAATTAAAATGCAGGGATACCAACTTTGTGTTATATTTTAGTCACCACAACAAAAAACACAAACAAAGGAGGCCCCTGCCATGGCTAGTATAACA
>CALWEP010000210.1 GCA_944377325.1 uncultured Lachnospiraceae bacterium | reverse complement strand
AGGAGCTACAATAATAATTGTAATAATTACAGCTATTACTGACACAGGAGCACCTCCTTATTTAGTTTTCATTGTACGGTAATACAACATTTTAATTTTAATCTTTTTTGTGCATGATGTCAAGTATCGCCTCGTAAGAAAAACCTCTTCTTGAGAGAAATGCCATAGTCCGCCGCAGCTCCCTCTCATCCGCCTTTTCCCGGCAGAATCCCCGTTTTTCCAGCAGAAGCCGAACCTGACCGGCCTCATCGATCTGTGCCTCCTCCAGGCACTCCCGGATCAGCTCCCGGTTCACGCCCTTTGCCGCAAGAAAACCTTCCATCTGTCTCCTGCTTTTTGACGGGCACGCAGAACGGACATAATTTTCCGCATAGCGCCTGTCGTCCACATATCCGTATTCCTTCGCGGAAGCCAGCGCCGTCTCCACCGCCTCCGGAGGGCAGCCTTTTTCCTTCAGGCGCCTGCGCAGCTCCGCCTCCGTCTTATCCGACGCCTCCAGGAGCCTCACCAGACTCTCTTTGGCTCTGGGACACAGCACTTCCCGCAGCAGCTCTTCATATGTATCCGGGCAAAGCTCCTCTCCCTCCCGGATTCCGTACCTCTCTATTTCTCCGCTAAATAAGGCAAAAGCAAGGCCCTCGTCCGTGAGGACCCTGCTTTTTCTCCTATCCAACGGCTCTACAGACACAATTCGCATCCGCAGGCCCTCTCCTTCTATTGTTCATCCGCTTCCGGCTTCGGCGCTGTCTGCGCAGCCGCGCCGGCGGCTCCTTCCTCGTCCGGCTCCAGACCGAAACGGACACGGACCTTATGCTCGATCTCCTCACAGACCGCCGGATTATCCGCCAGGTAAATCTTGGCGTTCTCCCGTCCCTGGCCGATCTTGGCTCCGTTGTAAGCATACCAGGCTCCGCTCTTCTCCACGATATTTTCCTTTACGGCCAGGTCCAGCACATCTCCCTCCTTGGAAATGCCTTTGCCGAACATGATGTCAAACTCTGCCTCCTTAAAGGGCGGAGCAATCTTATTCTTCACTACCTTCACCCGTACATGGTTTCCGATCATCTCGCCGCCCTGCTTGAGCGTCTCTGTACGGCGGACATCCATACGCACAGATGAATAGAACTTCAGCGCCCGGCCGCCGGTGGTGGTCTCCGGGTTTCCGAACATCACGCCCACCTTTTCGCGGAGCTGGTTAATGAAAATCACAATACAGTTGGAACGGCTGATAGCTGCCGTCAGCTTTCTCAAAGCCTGAGACATGAGTCTGGCCTGGAGTCCCACATGAGAGTCTCCCATCTCTCCGTCAATCTCCGCCTTCGGCACCAGGGCAGCCACCGAGTCCACGATCACAATGTCCACCGCTCCCGAACGCACCATGGTCTCCGTGATTTCCAAGGCCTGCTCTCCGTTATCCGGCTGAGAGATATACAGATTGTCAATGTCTACGCCTATATTCTTTGCATACACAGGATCCAGCGCGTGCTCCGCATCGATGAAACCGGCAATGCCTCCTCTCTTCTGCACCTCCGCCACCATGTTCAGGGCTACCGTTTTCTTACCGCAGACCGCCGCTACCTAGATCTCCACAATCCTTCCTTTGGGCACGCCTCCCAGCCCCAGAGCAATGTCCAGACTCAGGGAACCGGTAGGAACCGTCTCAATGTTCATATTCGCGCCGGAATCTCCCAGCTTCATCACGGACCCTTTTCCGTAGGCCTTTTCAATCTGTGTCAGGGCGGCATCCAGCGCCTTCAGTTTGTCTTCTCTATTCATAACGTCCTCCATACGAACAAATGTTCTGTTTCTGTTATCATAATATAGGCGGCAGGAAAAGTCAACTGCTTTCTGAATAAAAAGCGGGAAGAACCGGCAGCTTCCGGATATGCGGGACTTCCATATTATAGCACGGAGAAGAGGAAAAACAGGGCGACAGGCTGTCCGGCGCAAAAAAGAGAACGGAATCCGCAGGCTTCATCCGCTCTCTTTTATTTGTCATTTTTATCTGTCTCCCGCCCCATGACTCACTGCCTTCCGGCAGTATTCCTCTCTCACATCCTGAGGCACCAGACTTCCCCCCGTAGCCCATACGATATGAACTGCGGATTCCATTCTCTCCTGCAGGGCCTTCCTTTCCAGGAATTCCCTGCTCTCACGGTCCCTAAACAGCCGGGACGGACCCTCGAAGGCAGCGCAGGAGCTGGGCTCAATGAAGATTCCTTCCGTATCCATCAGCATCTTCATATGACTGTAAAGCTTCTGATCACATACGGTAAATTCGCCGGCCAGCATTCCGCTGATGGTCTTTCCCACAAATTTCGACGGCCGACCCACGGCCAGGCCGTCCGCCTCCGTCCGTCCCGTCAGTCCGATATCCTGTACGCAGATCCTGTCATGGAGCCCGGTGATCATTCCCAGAGCCATGCAGCAGGCCTGCACCGGCTCTTCAAAGAAGATATGGACATTGTCTCCGAATTCCTGCTTCAGGCCGAAGGTGATTCCGCCGGGAGCGCCTCCTACTCCGCAGGGAATGTATACAAACAGAGGGTGCTCCCGATCCACCGGAATCTTCTGCGCGCTCAGCTGGCTCTTCAGGCGGCCGGCCGCGACTGCGTATCCCAGGAACAGATCTTTGGAATTCTCATCGTCCACGAAATAGCTTCTGGGATCCGCCTCTGCAAGGGCTCTTCCCTCTCTGACCGCTTTTCCGTAATCTCCCGTGTATTCCGCCACATGAACCCCTTTGGACCGGAGCAGGTCTTTTTTCCACTGCTTCGCGTCGGCAGACATATGAACATTTACCTGAAAGCCCAGAGCGGCGCTTATGATTCCGATGGAAAGCCCCAGATTTCCCGTAGACCCCACATGGACGGAATATCCGGAAAGAAAATTTTTCATCTCCGGACCGGCAAATTTCACATAGCTTTCCCCCGGGCGGAGCATACCGTGAGCCAGGGCCAGGCTCTCCGCGTATTTCAGAATCTCATAGATCCCGCCTCTGGCCTTCACTGAACCGGCCACAGCCAGATGGCTGTCCATCTTCAGCATCAGCCTTCCCCGAATCCCGCAGCCTTCCCGGTTCATCGCTTCCTTCATGGAAGGGATCTCCTTCAGGGGAGACTCGATCAGGCCGTCTCTTTCCGCAGTTTCCGGAAATACCTCCCGGATAAACGGAGCAAACCGCTCCAGCCTGGCTTCCGCATCCTGAATATCCTCCGCCGAGACAGAAAGGCCCTCCAGGGCCTCCGCCGCCGGAGCAAGCATAGGATTGATCCATGTAACCTCATGCTCCAGCGCCATCTCGGCAATAATAGGATGTTCCTGTTTTAATTCCTCTGTTTTCATCTTGATGCCTACCTCTCTGTTTTCTGAATCCATACAGACCAGCTGTTTCTGTCAATCCATAATCCTGTGAATATATGTTTCCGACCATTCCCACAGCTCGTCCTGAAGGCTCCAGCCGTGCAGAAATTTTGAAAGAGCCGCAGAAAAGACGGAGCCTTTAAAATTCGGGCTCCGTCTCCGGCAATCAATCGCATATTCTCAGCTCCCGTGCTGATCCGGCAGGAACTTATTTCCGCATGCCCTCCGATTTTTCCCGCCGGGCAGTATCAACCGCCTCCTGCTCCCGGACTTTCCTTTCAACGGGAACCTGTCTGAACGGCTTTTTCCTGCCGGTATTCTCCATCTCTGCCAGTTCTTTAAAGCTGACCGTCGTTCTCTCAGGCCGGGCTTCCGCTGCCCTCTGCTGCATATGTGAACGGAGCTGCTCCAGTTCCCTCCGATCCACTCCATGGTCTCTCAGATACTCCACGGAATACTTCGGATTCCCGTTCCGCCTCTCATTGCCTACCCTCTCCACAATCGCTCTGAATCCGGGATTCGTCAATCCCGAAAGCTCCATAAGCTTATCCGGCTCCGGAACATCTGCCGCCTTCCCGTAATGAATAATCTCTTCCCGCAGCAGATCTCCCACCGCGCGAAACGCAATCGCTTCATTCAGCGTATCCTCATGAAACTTTTCCCCACTGCCTGCGGAAGCTGCCGCAACCGCATTCCACCTTTTTTCCACATTCAGCGCACGGGTGAATCTCTCCGCGCTGCGGTAACGCTGCCTGGTTTCCTCATCCAGCATCTCTGCCAGGGCGGAATAAACCGGTTTGTAGCTGTCCTTCTGCGCCGGGTCAAGCTGAGCCACGCTTTGATTGGTTCCGTTGACCACCCGCCCCAGAGCCTGGAAGCCGTTTACGGAGAAACTGCTGACGGCAGAAAGAAAACCGCTGACTCCGGGAAGATTTTCCGGCCTGTTCAGGGCGTCGCGGGCCGCCTCCTCAGAAAGATCCTGCGGCAGTTCCAAGGCATACAGCAGCTCTCTCCTCACATCCAGCTCTCCTACTGCCTTCATGGATTTTTTCATGATCTCCGCTGCAGGCTGAAGGTAGGTTTTATCCTCCGGGTGATCTGCGGGGGGACCTGCATAAAGGCGGCTGAATGCTTCTGCCACACGGGCTCCCGCCTCCTTTTTTTCGCTGACAAATTTATCCGGATTGGTCAGATCGGCAAATCGGATCTGGGGATTTTCCGCCAGCAGGAGCATCTGCGCATAGGTCCGGTATCCGCCGAAATCCCCTCTCGGAAGCTCCGCGGTGGCGCTCCTTGGTATGGAGCTCAGCTTGGAAAGTGTTTTCCAGTCAAAATACTGCTGATTCAGCTGGGCGGAACCAAAGGAAAACTTTTTGGCCGCAGCGGCATAAGGCCCTTTTTCCGCCTCCTGTCTGTTGATCATTTCTCCTGCTGCCTTCGCAAGCCGTTCCGATACCTGAGTACGGATCCCATCCAGACGCTGATCCCGTTTTTTGTCATCTGCATAAAATTTTTCCTGCTTTTTGGAGGGCCTGGTCTGATAAAAACGTTCCTGTCCGTCCATGATCCGGGCATCTGCGCGTATCTCCCGGACATTTACCTCATACGCCCCGTTTTTTCCTATCCCCAGCTGGGCCGCTTCCACATGATGCTCCCCGCTGAGCAGGGCGCTGACCACCTCGGCCCGGAGCAGCTGCCTGTTTTTTTCCGAACTTTTTATATCAAAATCCGGATATCGCTGCTTCATATATTCCGTTGCCGGTACTCCGTCAATAAAAAGGAGTTCCTCCACATAATTGTATCCCGCGTTCTGATAAACGGGATGATCTACCTGCAGATTCATCTGACGGCTGAGGGTTTCAAAGCAGAAGGCTCCCTCTTGAATAAGATTTTCCTTTTCCTGCTTCACTGCCTGGGAATCCTTTTCTCCGACGCGCAGCTTTCCTCCCTGCTGCCGGAGCTTGAAGTAACGGGATGCCTGGCCGGGGCCGTCATTAAAAAGCCGGAGCATTTCCACCGATCCGTGCTCCCGGGTATGCAGGTCCTCATCTGTCAGCCTTTTTTCTTCCCCTGTACGCTTTCTCAAAGACACCGTTTCATTTACCGTTCTTTCCAGCTTGTCCAGAATATACGGCGGTTCCGGTCCTGCTCCGTTCAGATACGCTTTTATTCCGTCCCTTTCCTCCGGCTTTGCGGTCACATACCAGGTCTGAGCGCTGATGAAATAACTCTGAAACTCCATCGCCTTGTCTATGGTGTCAGGCAGCTGGCCAACCTTTTTTCCGCCGTATTCATCACCGAAGCGTTTCAATGCCATACGGGCCCCTATCTGGGTTGCTTCCGGCTTTTCGGGATCGTAGGCTTCTCTCACAACCTGAGAAAAAAGTCCCAGAAGCCCGATCTGGTGATCCATTTTATTCAGAGTCCGTTCTCCGCCGTAGGCTTCCAGGAATCCGTCTTCATAAGTCAAATCCCTTTCCTTTATCTGAGAATAATCGATGCTCAGATCTCCCGCTATGTCAAAATACCGGAAAACGCCGGCTACGGCCGCCGGATCCTGCCAGTCAGCCGT
This sequence comes from uncultured Lachnospiraceae bacterium, assembly GCA_944377325.1. GTDB lineage: Bacteria > Bacillota > Clostridia > Lachnospirales > Lachnospiraceae > Lachnoclostridium_A. The sequence goes on along the minus strand of CALWEP010000210.1, from coordinate 14,767 downwards.
CGGAATTTCCTCCTCCATAAGGCGGTCGGCAGCGCTGTGGAACATGGTACCATAAACGGCAGACGCTTTTTTTCTGTCCTCATAGCCCATCTCGCCCTTCAGAGGGTTGTCCTGAAGAAATCGGACCGCCGCTTCTCCTGCTGCCAGATAGTCTTCCGCTTTTTTGTCCGGGCTGATCAGATCCGCCACAGAGCATCCCTGAGACAGCATGAACAGTTTGGCATAGCTCGTTCTGCTCGCAGTCCTTCCCATAGTTTTATGCATGGTTTCCTGCCCAAGATGATCAAAAAACTCCTTGGAACGATCGCCGAAAAAGACACTGCTGTTTCTCAGTATTCTGCCGTCATTAATCAGAATGCCCCAGGCGGCATTCTCTTCGCCGTTCCTTACGGCATCCTCCATACTTCTGGCATCTTCTTCATTTCTATATACAGGTGGCATTCTTTTTCCCTTTCCGCAGCCGCTTCTGCGGCTTCATTCAAGCTTTTTTCTTTGAAATTATACCGTAAGTACGCAGGAATGTCCAGAATGAAAAGAAAGAGCCGGCAAAATCATGGATTCTGCCGACTCTTCGTCTTTACTGCAACTGGGCCAGCCGGATTCGAACCGGCGGGATGCAGGAGTCAAAGTCCTGTGCCTTACCGCTTGGCGATGGCCCACTGTCTGGTATATCCTAATACAGAAAAAGAGTCCCTCATCGGAACTCCAGCGCTCAGGCGCTACAAAGAAAAAAGGGTGGGTACAGGGATTCGAACCCTGGGCCTCCAGAGCCACAATCTGGCGCGCTAACCAGCTGCGCTATACCCACCATAAAGGATATTTTCATACCCTAACGAGCCTGAAGGGATTCGAACCCCCGACCCACGGCTTAGAAGGCCGTTGCTCTATCCAGCTGAGCTACAGACTCGTACTGCGTCATGAAATTCCATGACAAAGCGGGTGATGGGAATCGAACCCACGTATCCAGCTTGGAAGGCTGGTGTTCTACCATTGAACTACACCCGCAAGTTATATAAGTCGGGGTGACAGGATTCGAACCTGCGACCCCCTGGTCCCAAACCAGGTGCTCTAGCCAAACTGAGCCACACCCCGTGCTAGGAATCATCGCTTAGCGCTGCCGCTTTATCAGCAACGCAGAAGTTATTATATACTACGATTCCCGCATTGTCAATCACTTTTTTAAAATATATCGAAGATATTTTTTTCGAAATTTTTCAGGGTATAATGAGCCTCTCCCTCCTCATCGATTTCCATGAGCATATAGGTGGGCTTGCGGCCCTCCTGGCGGGGAAAGGACAGGCTGCCCGGATTCAGCACGGTCAAACCGTCTCCCTGCCACAGATAAGGACGGTGGGTGTGTCCGAACATCACGATATCGCAGCCTCTGGCCCTGGCCTCTTCCTTGATCCGCTCCGTGCCCACGGATACGCCGTAATAATGACCGTGTGTAAGCAGCGCCCGGTATTTTCCGATCTTGATCTCCCGTTCTCTGTCCAGCATGGAAAAGAAGTCGTTGTTTCCCAAAACCATTTCCATGCGGCATTCCTTGTTCACCCATTCGCAGATGCGGTTCTCACTCCCTTCCGCATCCCCCAGATGGATGAACATATCCAGCGGCAGGTGCTTCTGAATCACCTTCTTCAGATTTTCATCCCTGCGATGAGTATCGCTGACGATCAGTATTTTCATTTCTACTCTTCCTCCCCGAAGATTTCTTTCAGCTTTCTCTTCATTGACTCCAGAGCCTTTCCTCTGTGGCTGATTCTGTTTTTCTCCTCAATGGACAGCTCTGCCGAGGTTTTTCCGTATTCCGGCAGGTAAAGAATGGGATCGTAGCCGAAGCCTCCGCTTCCGGCCGGTTCCTCTGCAATCAGGCCCTCCATGGTTTCCTCCGTATGAACCACCCGGCCGTCAGGCAGAACAGCGGCGATATTGCAGACGAACCGCGCGCTTCTCTCCCCGCCTTCCGCCCCATTCAGCCGCCGGATCAGCTCCCGGTTTTTGATCTCATAGGACGTATCCTCTCCCATATAGCGGGCGGAATAGATGCCCGGCTCCCCGTTCAGGTAATCGATCACCAGGCCGGAATCATCGGCCAGCACAATGCCGCCGGTCTGCTCCCAGACAGCCCTGGCCTTGATGGCCGCATTTTCCCCGAAGGTTTTTCCGTCCTCCGTGATGTCCAGGTCCACTCCGGCTTCCTTCATGGAGAGAATCTCCATTCCCAGATCTGCCAAAATCAACCTGATCTCCTTCATTTTTCCTGCATTTCCTGTGGCAAATACTATCTTGTGCTTCATATCCTTCTCCCCTTTTACCGGTCCGCCGTATAGGCCTTCAGGCAGACATTGCAGCCTTCCTCTTCTGCCCGGAACCAGCTTTTTCCGTCATAACTGATATAACCTTCCCCATCGGTCAGGTCCACATTTCTTTTTCCGTCTCCCGGATCATATTCCATAGCCACCGGGTGAATCTTTCCCGGGCTCGTGATCTTCACCGCCACGGCAAATTTCTCTCCTTTTTTCAGAGGCACGGAGCGGTCCAGAGAAACGGTATAATACCCCGCGTCCGTAAATGAACCGGACGCGGCAAGGATCCGCTCCCTCAGGCTCTCTTCTCCCCCGGCGTTTCTGACGATGTAAACCTCATATTCCGAATCTGCTCCTGTGGCGTAAAAACCCACGGCCTCCAGGTTCTCCCGGCCGACCGCCGTATACATATTGGCAAACCACGCCGTAGCCCGGCCGTAGCCGATCTGGCCTACCCACCCGCCCAGATCCGTCTGATAAATGCGGCTGTAGTTATCCGGAGGTTCTATGCGGCTGTAGCCCACATTGGTCACTCCGATGTTGGCATCGTAATAGGATATGTAAAAGCAGCCGCCGTCTCCGAACCGCTCTCCCCAGCTGTTCACGCAGATAAACGCCCCGTCTCCTTCCGGCTGCTTCTTAAAATTCTCCTTCGGATAGCTGTCGTCCCAGCCGATGATCACCGCATCGTGATTGGCCTCCTTTTCCTCGTCACAGTAATAGGACGCCGTCCGGCTGCTGTAGAAATCCGTATCTCCTCCGGTCCACTCCAGATCGGAGTAAAAGCAGCTCTGCACTCCCCCGGTCTCATACACCGCCTGCTTAATCCGTTCATAATCCTTAGGCGCGTAGAGGCGAACTTCCTGAACGTGCCAGATCTCTTCCGCGTCCTCTGTCCGTTTCCCGTCCCCGTAAGGGTCCTCCGTTTCCGGCACCGGTCCCTCCCAGGACAGCAGATAAGCCAGCGCCATGATATAATCGCCGCCGTCCTTCTGCCCTCTGGGAAACTGATCCCACAGAGACATATGATCCTCCGACAGGTCCCCTCTCTCCTTCTCGGGAAGAGACGTCTCCAGAGCCGTCAGGGAGGCAAAGGCCCAGCAGGTCCCCTGATTTCCCTGATTTTTTACGGGAACATCCCGATTTTCTTCCCGGTAGTCATACCGGTCCGGCAGATTTCTCTGCCTCTCTGCCGCCGTCCCGCTCACTCCCATGGCTGCCAGCATAGCCGCCGACAGCGCAAGCACCAGCGCTCCAAATTTCAAAAGCTATTCTCCTTGCTTCCTTCTGGGGGGCTTGGGCCCCAGGAACTGATAAAAATAGGTCTTCATCATGCCGTTATAGATCTTCCTGTTTTTGTCCGCCTTTCTTCCCATGTATTTTTCCGCGTCCTCATAGGCGGTGATCACATAGGCCGACCAGGAATCCAGAGCCGCAAACCGCTCTCCCAGCTGGCGGTACAGCTCCGGCAGATTTTTCTTTTCTTCGATTCTCTCCCCGTAAGGCGGGTTGGTAATAATAAATCCGTACTTTTTCGGATGGCTCAGGCCGCTCACCGGGCGCTGCTGGAAATGAATCATATGGTCCACTCCCGCCGCCTGGGCGTTGGCCCTGGCAGAACGGATCACATCCCCGTCAATGTCGTAGCCCTGGATATCCGTCTCCGCCCGCTCATCCACCAGATCACCCGCTTCATCTCCCGCCTCATACCAGCATTTCTTCGGAATCAGGCTGTTCCACTCCTCCGCCAGAAAGCTTCTGTTCATTCCCGGCGCCATGTTGGCCGCCATCATGGCCGCCTCAATGGGAAAGGTGCCGCTGCCGCAGAAAGGATCCACCAGAATCCGGTCCTTCCGCCAGGGCGTCAGCATAATCAGCGCCGCTGCCAGCGTCTCTGTAATGGGCGCCTTGCTGGTCAGGGTACGGTAGCCTCTTTTATGGAGGGATACGCCGGTGGTGTCCAGCCCCACCGTCACCACATCCTTATAAATAAATACTCTCAGAGGGTAACTGCTCCCCGTCTCCGGGAACCAGGAGATCCCGTATTTCGTCTTCAGACGCTCTACCATGGCCTTTTTCATGATAGACTGAATATCCGACGGGCTGAACAGCCTGCTCTTGATGGAGGTGGCCTTCGCCACCCAGAATTTTCCGTCCGCAGGGATCAGCTCCTCCCAGGGAATGTTCCTGGTTCCCTGAAACAGCTCCTCAAAGGTCTCTGCCCGGAAACTGCCTGCCTTGATCAGCACCCGCTCGGCCGTGCGCAGAAACACATTGGCCCGGCACACCGTTGTTTCGTCCCCCAGGAACGTCACCTTTCCGTCTTCCACCTGGACGATCTCGCAGCCCAGATCCGTCAATTCCTTCTTCAATACCGCTTCCAGCCCGAAATGGCAGGGCGCGATCAGCTCAAATCTGTTTTCCAATCTTTTATCCTCAATTCTGTCTGATATGGTCTTCCCTACAGCCTGATCTCCTTCACCGTCCCCCCCTCAAAGGTACGGACCGAAAAGGTCCTGTCTTCCAGAAGGGCATAAGTGGCCGGATTGCCTCCTTTCGGAATCGAAACAGAGCCGGGATTCAGAACCGTAACGGACACGGTCCGATCTCCGTCCACGCACTCCGCCCGTTCCGCCTTCAGCAGGTGGGTGTGGCCGTGGACCAGCACATCCCCGTCCTGCATGGGCGGAATATGGTCCTGATGATAGATATGGCCGTGAGTGGCGTAGAACGTGACGCCGTTAAGGGCCAGCAGAGCATAGTCCGCCAGAATAGGGAACTGAAGAACCATCTGGTCCACCTCCGTGTCGCAGTTTCCCCGCACCGCATAGATACGGTCCTTCCGCTCGTTGAGCATGGCGATGACCTCCTTGGGGGCATATTCCCTGGGAAGGTCATTTCTGGGGCCGTGATAGAGGATATCTCCCAGCAGAATCAGCCGTTCGGCTCCGGAGGCGTCAAAAGCCTCCAGCATTTTCCGGCAGTAGTATGCGGACCCGTGAATGTCCGATGCAAACATATATTTCATAAGTATTCTCCTGACTTTTTTCATTCTTTATCATTGTAAGTCCTGCCGCCCGATTCTGTCAATAACTCCTTGGCCTGCGCAGGTCTTCCCGGCCCTCTCTCTTCCCGAAATTTTCCATATATTTTCCCCGGTAATAGAGAAGCCCTCCCGCCAGATCCGCCGTCCGGTATCCCATGGAGCAGAGCCGGCCGCAGGCCCTCATGCTCTGAGCCCCTCTGCTGCAGTAGAATACCAGCAGCCGATCCTTCGGCAGCTCCGCATATCTGTACTCCAGTTCCTCATAGGGAATGTTCACCGCTCCTTTCAGATGTCCTTTTCCGTACTCCTCTCCGGCCCGCAGATCCACCAGCAGCAGCTGCTCTCCCCGGTCCAGCCAGCCGTCCAGCGTGTCCCACCGGATCATATAACAGGGACATTTCACAGCCTTACGCCTCCCTCCTTGCCTTCTTGTCTTATCATATGCAAAAAGCCGCCTCGCGTTCGCGAAGCGGCTTTCCTGAGCCGTCTTACCGGCTGTTGTTCTGACTGTAATTCTGGTCCTTGTTCTTCTCAGTTCCGTTCTGGGTTCTGTTTCTGTCCATGTTCTGGTTTTTGTTTCTGTCGCAGTTCTGAGAATTCTTGGAGCTGTTGTCATCCATGTCTCTGTAATTTCTGTTTGCCATAATCAAACCTCCTAACTGAATTTCGTTACAGGGTTAGTATGGCGGCTTTTTCAGAAATTTATACGGTCAGTCTCCCAGGACATTCACGATTTTTACGGGAGCGCGGTAATTCCACGGAGAAGTCTTGATTCCCGTCTCATAGGTGGAGGCGTGAACAATCTGGCCGTTGCCTATGTACATCCCCACATGGTTGATGCTTTTTCCGCTTCCGTAGAAGATCAGATCGCCGGGACGCATCTCCTCCGCGCTGATCGCCCGTCCCTGCTGAGCCTGAGAGGTAGAACTTCTGGCAATGGTCACGCCTGCGCCGTACTGCATCACATAGCGGGTAAAGCCGGAGCAGTCCACCCCTGTGCGGGGATCGCTTCCGCCATAGCGGTAAGGCCCTCCCACAAACTGCAGGGCATAATTGACCAGGTTCTGTCTTCTGTCGGCCTGGGCCTGTTCTTCCGCTGCTTCTGCCAGCACCGCAGCCTTAACCTCCTGGGCCGCCTCCGCATTCTCTCTGATTTTTATATCCTCCGTCACAGGAAGGTATCCGATCTCATTTCCCACAGCCACCTGAATCCATCCGCTGTCCATGGTATCCGTCACATAAAAGGACGCTCCCTGGATCGCCTCCGTAAGCACCTCGTCACCGGCCAGCTCTGTTTTCACAAATACGCTGTCGCTGATAACCGTCATCATGCTTGTCTCTGCCATCCCCGGTCCGTTCAGAGTCTGAACGGCTGCCATGGCATCCATTGGCGCCAGAGGATTCGCTGCGGCAATGGCTCCGCAGAAAGCAAACATTCCAACTATGTGAAGCGGCTTTAAACTCATATCATTCTCCAATCCTGAATCGCAATTATTACATAATTATTAAATTTTGTTACGGTTGTATTATACTTCTTACGAATCTCTTCGTCAACTACTTTATAAATTCTTAATAAATCCAGGCAGGAATTGTGTCATTTGTATTTAATCGTCAAAAAATACAAATTTCTCCCTCTTTTTTCCTCTTATTCAGCAGATTGACCTAATTCCTTTTTTCTCCATGCTATACTTTTTTTACCCGGGGCTGTCCGGTCATTTCTCTTATGCACATCTTAAGGCACATCCCGGGGCGGAGCGCCTGCATTCCGCAGGCCGTCCCTGCCCCAGTCCGGATCTCAGTCCGGCAAAAACTGAGAGGGGTAGTCAGTATGATAAGCTATGAAAAATTCTGGAAACGTCTGGAGGAACAGGGAATCTCACAGTATGAGCTGATCCGGCGCTACCGCGTCAGTTCGGGACAGCTGGACCGGCTGCGGAAAAATATGCACGTATCCACCCACACCCTGGAAGTATTCTGCAGGATTCTCCGGTGTTCCGTGGAAGACATCGTAGAACACATTCCTGACGTTCCTCAGGCCCCTGCCGCCGTTCCCCGGCGCTCGCCGGGCCTGAGGCAGAAAACGGCAGCCGGCTTCCGGTCTGCAGGCTCACAGCCGGAAAACAGCCCGTTTCTGCGGAAGCGGCGGCAGCCGGCGAAGTAAGAGAGAATGCGCCCTCGGGCCTTCTCTCCCTTTTCTTCGAAAATGCAAAGAAAATTATCCCGATTTCCCCTTATTTTATTTGACAATATAAAAATGATGGTGATAAAATCAAACTATAGGAACAGTTGTCTTTCACCGACTGACAGAAAGGTGGGTAATGAATGGATTATTACAATCTCGCAATCAAACGTGAATCAACCAGAAGCTTCAAAAAAAGACCGGCTTCCGGCCGCCAGCTGACCGAGCTGCAGAATTATATCTCCGTCTGCCGCCGGCTGATCCCGGAGATCGCCGCAGACGTGACCGTGCTGGGCGCAGACACTCCCACCCTCTTAAAAGGCTGCGCCGGCTATCACGGACTGATGATTGAAGCGCCCAATTACCTGGTGATCAGTTCCGCTCCCCATCCCCATGCCGTAGAAAACGCCGGCTTTATGGGAGAAGATCTGGTCATGAAGCTGACCGAACTGGAGCTGGAGTCCTGCTGGATCACCATCCAGGATCCGGAAGAGATGGGAAAACGGCTTCATCTGCCGGAGGACCGCCGCCCCATGGCGTTCATCGCCTTCGGCAACGCCACGGTTATGCTGCCTTCCTCCCGTCTGGATATCAAGAGCGTGTCCAACATCTTTATCAAACAGCGCACGGGCTTTGTAGCCCCTAAGCTGGCCGTAGATCACGCCGTATACACAAAGAACTGGGGGGAAAGCGCGGAAATCTCCTCCCTGCCCTTAAACAACAGCGTTTATCAGGCCTTTATCGCCGCCTGCTGCGCCCCGTCCTATCTGAATCTGCAGCCTTACCGCTTCATTCTGGACGGACACACGGTGAGCATGGTCTGCCTGCCGGATGAAGCCACCGCTGCCGATGACATAAAGCTGAACGTGGGCATCGCCATGCTCCACTTTGCCGGAACTATGGAAAACCACCATCCCTCTGACACCGGGTGGATCATGGGGCCGCCGGAAGGAAAATCCTACGACCTGCCGGAGGGCGCACAGATCGCCGGATATTATGAGATCGATATTGAATAAACCCTAAAAATCCCTGCCTCAGGACGGTCCGCCTTTGTTTGCGGCATGCCGGTTCCCGGGGCAGGGATTTTTTAGATTTCGTATTCTGAAATTTTCCGTTTTCTGTTTTCTGAATGGATGCGCTTCCTGTTATCTTTTTACCGCAGCTTTCCCGCGATTTCTTCCGCAAGTTCTTTTTCCAGCTCCGCCGCCTGTTCTCTGTCCCCGCTGCTCACGGAGAGATAGATCTTCAGCTTCGGCTCCGTTCCGGAGGGGCGAACCACGAAGGAGCAGCCTCCCTCCAGCCAGAATTTCAGCACATTGGATTTGGGCAGACCCTCAATGGCCTCCGTATGTCCGTCCGCAAACCGCTTCTCCTGAGTCAGGTAATCCTCTGCGGACACCACCTTCCGTCCTGCCGCCGTCTTCGGCGGGTTTTCCCGGAACTCCGCCATGATTTCCCGCATCTTCTCAAAGCCGGCAGCCCCCTCAAACCGGAAGCTGTGAAGGGTGTTCAGGCAGTATCCGTAGGTGCGGTACAGCCCGTCCAGAACCTCCAGAAGGCTCTTTCCCCGGGTCTTATAGTAGGCAAACATTTCACAGATCAGAAGGGCCGCATTCACTCCGTCCTTGTCCCGGACAAAGGTGCCGGAAAGGTAGCCGTAGCTTTCCTCAAAGCCGAAGATGTAGCGCTCCTCTTCTCCCTTCGCCTCCAGAAGGCCGATCTGCTCTCCGATGAACTTAAAGCCGGTCAGCACGTCGATCACCTGCACTCCGTAATGGGCGGCGATCCTGGCCGCCAGATCCATGGTCACAACGGTCTTTATCATCACAGGCTTCTCCGGCATTCTCCCCAGAGCGATCCGCCTGCTGCAGATGTAGTCCAGCAAGAGCAGGCCCACTTCATTTCCGGACAGGAGGGTATAGTCCTCTCCGTCCCTTACGGCGATTCCCACCCGGTCGCAGTCCGGATCGGTAGCCAGCAGCAGGTCGCTGCCGTTCTTTTTCGCCCAGGCGATGCCGCACTCCATAGCCTCCCGGATCTCCGGGTTGGGATAGGGGCAGGTGGGGAAATTCCCATCCGGCTTTTCCTGTTCCGGCACCACGGACACATGGTCAAATCCGTTCTCTCTCAAAGCCCGGAGCACGCACTTCAAACCGGTGCCGTTTAAAGGGGTGTAGGTGATGGAAACGTCCTTGCGAAGCTCCTCGTCCCGGCAGAACCGCTGGGTGCTGACGGCGCCGATATAGGCCGCAACCACCTCTTCGGAAATGTATTCGATCATTCCGTCAGAAAGGGCCCGGTCAAAATCCACCGTTTTCACATCTTCAAAAATATCCAGGGCATTGATGGCCTCCTGAATAGCCCCAGCCGCCTCTGTGGTAATCTGGCAGCCATTCGCCCCGTAAACCTTATAGCCGTTGTACTCGGCCGGGTTGTGGCTGGCCGTCACCGCCACGCCGCCGTCGCAGTGCAGGAAACGCACCGCAAAGGACAGGGACGGGGTGGGCATCAGCTCCGGATAAAAGTACACCTTGATCCCGTTGGCAGCGAACACCTCCGCCGCCGTCCTGGCAAACAGGTCGGACTTGATCCGAATGTCATGGGCAATGGCCACGGAAAGCCGGCCGTCCTTCTTCCGGGCCAGCAGGTAGTCGGCATAGCCCTGGGAGGCCTTGGCCACGGTGTAAACGTTCATCCGGTTGGTGCCGGCGCCGATCACTCCCCGCAGGCCGCCGGTGCCGAACTCCAGGTCCCGGTAGAAGCGGTCGGAGACGGCGTCGGGGTCGGAGGCGATGGAGCGGAGCTCAAGGGTGAGGTCTGCGTCTCTTAACTCTCTCTCTGCCCAGTTTCTGTAAACGGACTGTATCATTGCTGTATCCATAGTAAATTCTCCTTTTTGCTGCCGCCGGCGCGGCAGTCGGTATCTCTTTCTCTCATCATTTCCTTTGGAACGCACAGGTATTCGGAAATCCTGTCCATTGTCTGCATCATCTGCAGAGGTGTTTATTATAACACAATCCATCGAAAAAGGGGATTAAATTTATATGAAGAAAACCTTACTCCGCCGGTATCAGCACAGCATTCTCCACAGAAACCTGGCTGCCGCCGCTGTTCTGAATATTCAGGCGGAGAGTATCTATGCTTCCTCTGAGAGACAGGTAAGCCTCCATGACCGTTTCCTGCTGTACTCCGGCCTCCAACGAAAACGCCTTTCCAGTACTGCTGTCATAGAGCACGGCAGAAGCATTCTGCAGGTTCTGCCCGGTTATCTGAACCTGATAGTATCCTGCGGGAATGCTGTGATCGTAGCTTTCCATGCCCCCTCCCGGTTCCAGAATACAGGACTCTCCCGTCAGCTGTCCGCCGGAATACCGGATCCTTCCCCAGTCTGCCAGCCGAATGATTCCGTAGGACAGTTCCTCTATCCCCTCTGAGGAAAGGAGGGAACCGTCTGCCAGTCCTACCACATATCCGTCTATTTCATACAAATGGAGCACTACTTTTTTCAGCAGGACGTTCGGGACATCCAGAAAAACATAAAGCGTGTCCTCCGAGGCATTCCCATCCAGAATATCCTGATACGCCTGCACCTTATCCTGTTCGATCATTTCCCCGCTTCGGCGGGCCAGGTAAAAATCATTCATGCTCATCCGGTGTGAAATGGCAAACTCCGCCAGATCAAACGTTTTATCCAGTCCGTAGTAATACTCAATGGGGGCTTCTCTCCTGTCATACGTCCCGTAAGTAGTAAACACCTTCACCTTGCTCAGACCACTGTTCCCGATGATCTCCCAGGCCGGAGAAGCCATGGAGGTGGAATACTCCGTATGGGCCCGGTCCGTATTTCGGATTCCCATCCACATAGGAGACAGATCTGCAATCTGGAGTACCGCGCACACAGCCAGAATCCCCGCAGGAATCCATTTCTGCCGGCGGGCTGACAAAAGCACTCCTGCAATGGCTGCGATGATAATCAGATACATGACGGGCCAGATCAGCCGGCCTCCTGACCGGAAAATCCCCCCCAGTGTCTGCCAGATTCCCGGTATGGCCAATTCTGCCAGAATCCGGTCTCCCCAGGTAATCCGAAAGCTGACTGCAAAAAGGGTCAGTCCCAGGACTGCAATAGCTCCAAACAGAATACCGAGCTTATTGACTGCAATCCGTTTTATTTCCATAAAAAAGCACACCGCTGCCGCAACAAAAAGTACCATAGCGCCCAGCCCCAGATAGGCGGAGCCTTCCCACTGGCTGTCTATCGCCAGAGGGAGAGCCGGAAGAAACTTAGAATACTGGAGCGGATTGAAAAATGTATTCAGATTGCTGCTGTAAATTCCATATCCGCCATCCGACGCCGATATCCCGCCGTAAAAGGCCCCCATAATATAGAGCACCGCCAAAGCTGCACCAATGGGCGCTGCGAACATCAGCAGCATTTTTTTCCAGTCTTTATCCCTGCACCCATCAGTCAGTGCCTGCACAAACAGCACGGCAGCGATCATGGGGATAAAATACAGATGGGTCAGAGAAGTCACACAAAACAAGCCGGTCCAGAGCTTCACCGAAGTGTACTTTTCTGAAAACTGTCCCCTGTACAGAAAGATTGCAAAAGCTGCCAGAATCACCCAGTTCGCAGCCAGAGCCGTATGTCCGTACATCCGAACAAACATTATGTAGCTGAATATGAAAAACAGGTCCCCTGCTATTACAGAAATCAGGCAGTTTGTAAACCGGCGCACAATCAGGGCCCCGAAGGCTCCCTGCAGGGCGAAACAGCCTATGCCGAACAGTCCGAAATACTGGAAGGTATCCGGCAAAATGGGGCTGAGAAGCTTAAAAATCAATGCCAGCAGGGGAATGGAATCCGTAAACATTACCGATACCGGCTCCACTGTCAGCCCCTGGATCAGTCCGATGGGAAATGCCCAGGGAGAATTTCTGTAGAACTTCCAGCCCAGATAATGCTGATTCAGATCGCCCCCCTGAAGAAGCCAGGCATCATAAGTGGGGTTTAGCACCGCAGGGCTGTAGAGAAATAAAAATAAAGCTGCACCCATGACGGCTCCTATAAGAGCCGCATGGGTGAATTTGATAGTTAATTTGGTATTCATTGGTGCCTCCAGTAATCCAGAGTTTCGCGAATCGTCTGTTCCAGCCCAATCTCTCTTTCCCATCCTGTATCTCTGCAGATTTTCCTAATATCTGCTTCGATGATCGGAACGTCTACCGGCCTCAGCTTTGCCGGGTCTACTGTTACCTGTATCTCCTTCTCTGAGCAGTTCAAAATCATATCTAAGATCTCTCTGATCTCTACCGCATGGCCGGAGCCCACATTATACGTCTCACCGGAAATGCCTTTTTCCATTAATAATACATAAGCCTTCACCACATCACGAACATCTGTGAAATCTCGCTTTGCCTTCAAATTACCTACTCGAATTTCCGGATCCTGCCTGCCGTTTTCTATGTCAGCCACCTGCTTGCAAAAATCCGCCACCACAAACATAGGTGCCTGATTCGGTCCAATATGGTTGAATGCCCTGACACTCATAATGTCCATCTGATACGCTTTATGATAAATAGCACTCAGCATATTCTGACAGGCCTTTGTAGCCGCATAAATATTTCCCGGGCGAAGTACGTTATCTTCATTTACCGGTGTTTCCTCTGGCCGAATATGCCCGTATTCTTCTCCGGAACCAATCATCAGCACTCTGGGCTTGTAATCCAGCTTCTTGATTGCATCCAAAACATTCAGACTTCCTTTAATATTAATATCCACTGTCATTCCGGGATTTTTCCAGGAAAGTGCCACGGAGCTCTGGGCCGCCAGATGAAAAATGTAATCCGGCCGTACTCGTTCCAACAGCTCATCTATTTCCCCGGGATTTAAAATGTTCAGATCACAGATCTCAATATTTTCTTTTTCAATTTTTTCGTGAGGCAGCTTTGTAACGACAATCGACCATATGCAGTTTTTCTGTATATGGTCGATCAGATAACTCCCTACAAAGCCTGCAGCACCGATAATCAATGCTTTCTTCATAGGACACCTCTATTTATTATTATTTCAACAACTCAGCAACCTTGATCTCATTGGCAACAAGCTCCATGTCATTGTCCACCATTCTGTTTACCAGCTCAGCAAAGGAAATCTCCCTCTTCCATCCCAACTCTGCCTCAGCCTTTGCAGGATTTCCAAGAAGCACATCTACCTCGGCCGGGCGGAAGAAGCGGGGATTTACCTTTACAATGGTTTTACCGGTCGCTTTATCCACACCAGTCTCCTCTACGCCTTCTCCATGCCACTCAACTTCAATGCCTACCCGCGCAAAAGCTGTCTCCACAAACTCCCTCACTGTTCTGGTCTCATTGGTGGCAATCACATAATCGTCCGGCTTGTCCTGCTGAAGCATCAGCCACATGGCTCTGACATAATCTTTAGAATGTCCCCAGTCACGCTTGGCATCCATATTGCCCAGTTCCACATATTCCTGTACACCCTGCTTGATGCGGGCCACCGCATCCGTAATCTTTCTGGTCACAAACTCCAGACCGCGTCTCTCGCTCTCATGATTAAACAGGATTCCGCTGCAGGCATAAAGTCCATAGCTTTCCCGGTAATTCTTGGTGATCCAGTGTCCGTACAGCTTCGCAACGCTGTAAGGGCTTCTGGGATAAAACGGCGTTTTCTCCGTCTGAGGCATTTCCTGTACCAGACCGAACATCTCACTGGTAGATGCCTGGTAGAACCGGGCCTCCGGCTTTACATTGCGGATCGCCTCAAGCATATTGGTAACGCCAAGAGCATCGATCTCTGCCGTTGCAATCGGCTGCTCCCAGCTGGTCGCCACAAAAGACTGAGCAGCAAGATTGTAAACCTCATCAGCCTGTGAAATTCTCATAGCATTGATCAGGGAGACCTCATCAGTCATATCTGCATAGATAAAGTGAATCTTATCTTTAATGTGGTCTACATTTCCGTAATCGACCACACTTTTTCTTCTCATAATTCCATATACTTCATAGCCCTTCTCTAAAAGCAGTTCCGCCAGATAAGAACCGTCCTGTCCCGTAATTCCCGTAATTAATGCGTGTTTCATCTCTTTTCTCCTCGTATAATAAGTTTATAGTTAATAGTTACTTAGTTCTTTGATAACTGAATAAATAGGAATAGGATCAATCGGTTTGGTCATACCCATGATATAATTGATCTCTGTGTCAATCAGGCAA
>CALWEP010000209.1 GCA_944377325.1 uncultured Lachnospiraceae bacterium | reverse complement strand
TATGTCTCTGATGATGTGGGAGTGATGTATCTGGGACAGCTGGTAGAGGTCTGCGAATCGGATGAGATCTACAGAAATCCTCTCCATCCATATACCAGAGGACTTCTGGGCAGTATTCCCATTGCAGATCCCAAACTGGCCAGGGCGAAGGAGAAGAGCAGCATTGAGGGAGATCTTCCGAGCCCTATTGCACCGCCTTCCGGATGCCGCTTTCACACCAGGTGCCCGTATGCGAAGCCGGTGTGCAGCGAACAGGCGCCGGTGATGAAAGATGCAGGCGGCGGGCATATGGTGGCCTGTCACCTGTATGAGTAGATCAGAATGCAAAGAGGATGGAAACGGCCTGAAAGGGCTGTGGAAATAAATAAAAAAAGGAGGAGTACGATTATGAAAAAGAAACTCACTGCAATGCTGGCTCTTGGACTGGCCTGTGCGTCGGTGCTGACGGGATGCGGCGGAGGAAGCAGCGAAACAGAGCCTCAGACCATCGGGGAGCCTACGGCAGCGGCCGAGGCGGAAACGGAGACAGCGGCTGCGGAGCCCACGGGAGCTCAGGAGCTGACGTTTGTTCTCAACAATGAGCCGGACAGCCTGGATCCGTCCTATACCAACAATTCCTTTGCATCTCCGTTCCTGACCAACCTGTTTGAGGGCCTGGTAACCTATGATGAGAACGGAGAACTGTCTCCCGGAAATGCGGAGTCCTGGGAATCCAATGAGGACATGACGGTTTACACCTTCCATCTGCGGGACGGTCTGAAATGGAGCGACGGAACCCCCCTGACGGCAGAGGATTATGTTTATTCCGCCCTTCACGTAATGACACCTACCACCACCTCCCAGTATGTGAATATGATGACCGACTATATCGTAAACGGTCAGGAATACTATGACGGAAAGGTATCGGCAGAAGAGGTGGGAGTCAAGGCTCTGGATGAAACGACGGTGGAATATACTCTGAAGCAGCCGACCCCCTTCTTTGCAGATGTGGCCAGCATGTGGGTATATGCGCCGGTCCAGAAAGCGACGGTAGAGGCCAATGGAGACAAGTGGTCTACTGCGGCGGATACCTATGTGAGCAACGGACCGTTCAAGGTATCTGAAATCAACATGGGCGAAAGCGTTGTGCTCACGAAAAATGAAAATTACTGGAACGCGGAGAACGTGACTCTGGAAAAGCTGACTTTCCGCTATATTCTGGATCTGTCCACTGCTCTGACTGCCTATGAGAACGGAGAAGTAGACGGCGTGAGAAACATTCCTGCCGGTGACATTGCCCGGCTGAAGGCGGAGGGCGCCGGCACCCATACAGCCAATGTATACGGCACGGTATATTACAACATCAACTGTCAGAAGGAACCCTTCAACAATCCTCTGGTCCGCAAGGCTCTGAACCTGGCGATTGACCGTGAGTCTCTGATCAATAACGTGGCCCAGCTGGATGCTCAGCCGGCGTACAGTATTCTTGCTCCCGGCTATGTGGTGGATGGAAAGGATATCCTGGAGGGACGGTCTGATTATGAGATGACACCGGGAGCCAATGTGGAAGCGGCTCAGGCCGCTCTTGCAGAAGCAGGATATCCCGGCGGCGAGGGATTCCCCACAGTACAGCTCTCCTTCTATTCGGATGATACGGTAAAGAAAGTGGCGGAAGCCATCAAGGAGATGTGGGAGACCAATCTGGGAATCAAAGTGGAAGTGACTTCCGCAGAGTGGGCTGTATTCTACAGCGGTGTGCAGGCAGGAGATTATGAAGTGGCTGCCATGGGCTGGAGCGCCGACTATGTAAATCCCATGAGCTTCCTTCCTCTGCTGGCTACGGGAGATGTGACCAACACTTCCTTCTACAGCAATCCGGATTATGATGCTCTGGTGGAGCAGGCAAAGGTGGAGAGTGATCCTCAGAAATTTGCCGAACTGGTGAGACAGGCAGATGAAACGGCATCTTCTGAATATCCGGTTATGCCGCTGTACTATAAAGCAGATACCTATCTGCTCAAGGATTATGTGACAGGCGTTTATATGGATTCTTCCACGCACCTGTTCTTCAAGAATGCAAAAGTATCGAAATAGGATGGACTTATGAAGTGTATCATAACCACGAGGGGGTTCGGGGACATGGTTTTTGATCTGTTCCCTGACCTGGCCCCCATTACAACAGAAAATTTTGTCAAAACGGCAGAAAGCGGGTTTTATGACGGGCTGGCCTGGTGCCGGATCGTGAAAGATTACGTAATTCAGGCCGGATCTCCGGACAACGATATTATGACGGACAGTGACTGGCATATTAAAGGCGAATTTGAGGAAAACGGGGTGCACAATCCCATCCTTCACAGACGCGGAGCCATTTCCATGGCCAGGGACGATGGCTATGATACGGCGGGGACCCAGTTTTTTGTGGTCCATCAGGATGCCCATAAGCTGGACGGGCGGTATGCGGCTTTCGGTCAGATGACGGAAGGGTTTGACATACTGGACCGGATTGCCGGAATGCCGACTTACGGACCGGAGACGTGGAACAAGCCGGTGGAGATGCCGGTGATCGAAAAGATCCGGATCATAAAATAAACCGGACGACAGAGAAGAAAAAGCACAGGATACGGGAGTTTCCGCATCCTGTGCTTTTTTGTGCTGCGGGATTATGCTATAATGGATCTGAAAGGAGAGAAGCTGATAATGAGAAATGCGGTTAGAGTGCATATGGCGGCTGCTGCGGGAGCCGCATTTTTTCTTCTGTTTCCTGTTTCCGCGTCCGGAGCCTGCCGGGACGGGGCGGAGATCGGACCGGGCATTTTTCCTGAATCAGGGCTTTCTGAAGAGATTTCTTCAGATGGAATTGAAATCTGGCAGGATGCTCAGGAAAAGCAGAGGCAGCTGACCGAAATAGAGGCAGAACTGGAAGGGGGCTGGTCGGTGACCCTGCTTGGACGGAAGAGGGGGGAACAGTTTTCCGGGACCGCCTGTTTTGAAAGTCTGGGGACGGAGGAAATGACCGGGAGGATTTTTCTGACAGAAGGGCAGAACAGCAGGGAATATCTGTTTCGGAACAGCCGGGTCCTGGTAAGGAAGAAGGAAGAGGAGCGGGAAGCTGTCCTTGAACCGGAGAAATGGACGGCGCTGACGGAAGGGCTGACGGACAGGACGACCTATGATCTGGATTATGTTAAAAGCCTGCAGACTGTCAGACGGGAAGACGGAAGCACGGAACTCTCCTATGAGCTCGATCAGAAACGGACTGCAGAGTGGACGGAGCCGGTTCTCAGGCAGGCCTTTTTGGAAAAAGGACTGAGCCTGCCGGAGGAACCGGGATGGCTGATCCTGGATGAAGTGAAGGGAGATCTGACAGTAAGCCATTCCGGATACATGACAGTAGACTATCTCCGCGCTGCCGGATCAGCTGCTTTCGGGAACTGGAAGGCAGATCTGGAATTTGAAATTTCAGTCGTGTATAAAGAAACATAAAAGTATGAAAAGACATTGTCTTTTCCATTAAAGACGGATAAAATAAAAGAGAAAGAAAAGGAGACAGGAAATTTGACAGAAGGACATGGAATTGCGGATATTCTGAGCGCGTACAGAACTGAGGGCAGAGTGCTTCCTCAGGAAGAGATCGTGGCGATGCTGCGGGAGATTCAGGGGGTCCTGGGATGGATTCCTCAGGGGGTGAGAGAAAAAGCGGCTGAGGCTGCGGGAGTAAAGTCTACTACAGTGGATGCGATTATAAAGCTGTATCCCAGCCTGAAACCGGCTCCCTACCGCCATCAGATCACGGTATGTCAGGGCAGAAACTGCGGTCCCAACGGAGGGAATGCCCTGCGGCAGGAGGTGGAAAATATGCTTCGCCCGGATCGGGACGGCATATCTGCGGATAGGCAGTTTCTGGTGAAATCTGTTTCCTGTATGAAAAAGTGCAGGAGCGGTCCCAACCTTGAGATAGACGGGGAAGTGTTTGCGGCTGTCCGCCCTGGGGACGGGGAACGGATAATCAGAGAAATCATGAAAAAGGAGGGAATGAAACAATGAAACAGAACTGGAGAAGGTACCTGCTTCCGGCTGCGCTGGCAGCAGCTGCATCGTCGGCCGGAATGGCTGTTCCGTGGGTGACCGCCTATGGGGCGGATAATCCGGATCAGGAGATTGTGATCCTTTATACCAATGACGTGCACTGCGGAGTGGATGACAACATTGGATACGGAGGGTTGGCGCTCTATGAAAAGCAGATGCTGGAGGAAACGCCTTATGTGGCTTTGGTGGATGCAGGAGACGCGGTTCAGGGGGCTCCCATCGGAACGCTGTCTGAGGGCGGAGACATCGTTTCCATCATGAATTACGTGGGGTATGATTTTGCGGTTCCGGGAAATCATGAATTTGATTATGGAATGGAACGTTTCCTGGAGCTGGCAGAAGAACTGGACTGCGGCTATTATTCTGCCAATTTCATGGATCTGCGTACGGGAGAAACGGCATTTCCTGCGTACAGGATAATGGATTTCGGGGATACGCAGGTGGCGTTTGTGGGCGCTTCCACCCCGGAGAGTTTTACAAAGTCCACACCCAAGTACTTTCAGGATGCGTCGGGAAACTACATATACGGATTCTGCGAAGACGAGACGGGACAGGCTCTGTACGGACAGATACAGAATTCTGTGGATGATGCCAGAGAAGCAGGAGCGGATTATGTGATTCTGGTGGGGCATCTGGGAAATGAAGGAATCACCTCCCGGTGGAGTTCTGCAGAGGTGATTGCCAATACGAACGGTATAGACGCGGTCATTGACGGCCATTCCCATGAGACTGTGCCGGAAGGTTCGGCCAGAAATAAAGACGGGGAAGAGATTCCTGTGACTCAGACGGGAACAAAGCTGGCCAATATCGGAAAAATGACCATCGGCACTGACGGCTCGATCACCACAGAACTGGTGGATCAGGTAAGCAGCGGCGGCAGTTCTTCCTATATTGTGAGGGCAGGAGACAGTCTGTCAAGGATTGCCAAAAGAGAATTGGGATCTTATAATCTGTGGAATGTGATTTATGAGGCGAACCGCAGTCAGATCAGTGATCCCAATGTGATCCGTCCGGGACAGGCCCTGGTGATTCCCGGTGCCCAGACCACGGAGGGAGAAAAGGCACAGGATCCGGAGACGGCTTTGTTCATTTCAGAGATCCAGACAGGCTTTCAGGAGACTCTGAATACGGTTCTTGCCACTGCCTCTGTGGATCTGACGATCAATGACAGTACGACGGGAGAGCGCCGGGTGAGAAACGGAGAAACCAATCTGGGAGACCTGACCGCAGACGCTTACCGGTATGTTCTTGGAGCGGACATCGGATTCAGCAACGGCGGCGGAGTGAGAGACAGTATTCCTGCGGGAAATATTACGTATAATGATACGCTTCGCGTCTTCCCCTTCGGAAATATGGGCTGCGTGGCGGAAGTGACAGGACAGCAGATCAAGGATGCGCTGGAAATGGCTTCGATGAATTATCCGGAAGAAAGCGGGGCATTCCTGCAGGTATCCGGTCTGTCCTATACCATTGATCCTTCCGTTCCCAGCAGTGTTCAGCTGGACGAAAAAGGAAACTTCCTGGGAGTGACCGGGGCTTACCGTGTGACCGATATCACGGTGGGCGGGGAAGTGCTGGATCCGGCAAAGACCTACACGCTGGCATCTCATAATTATATGCTGAAAGATGGCGGAGACGGCATGACCATGTTTGATGGATGCACGATCATAAAAGATGAAGTGATGGCTGATGTGGATGTACTGTCTGCTTACGTGAGAGATTATCTGGGCGGAACCGTAGGAACAGAGTATGCGGATCCCGCCGGCCAGGGAAGGATTACGATCCGGTAGTGATCGTAAAAAGGGCGCAGGATAAAAACCTGCGTCCTTTTTGCGTCGTGGCTGTTCTGGAAACAAAAAAGCTGCCGGATCACCGACAGCTTTCGTGCAGAAGAAGAGACTTGAACTCTCACGGTATTGCTACCACACGGACCTGAACCGTGCGCGTCTGCCAATTCCGCCACTTCTGCGAACTGCTCTGTGAGAACCTGTCTCACAAGCACGTTAGTCATTATAAGTGATAGAAATGGATTTGTCAACTATTTTTCTGCAAATTTTTTAAAACTTTTTTTGAGGGAAAATGGTTGCATTTGGAAAATCACCGTGCTATAATACCATACGTTAAGCGGGAGTGCTGGAATTGGCAGACAGGCAAGACTAAGGATCTTGTGGGTGTATGCTCGTGTGGGTTCAAGTCCCATCTCCCGCATAAGTACGAAGGCGTATCCCCATGGGCGGATATGCCTTCTTTCGTTCTCGGAAAGAGACTCCGGTTTGTTCTGGGAATGGCAGGCGCTCTGCCGGAACGGGAAAGTCCGTTCTCTGCGTAAAGTACTTAAGTGGCGTCCGGAGACGCACAGGAAAACAGTTCGGCATCAGCCGGGAAAAGGAGAGAAAATCTATGACGATCAAAGTTGGAATTTTAGGATATGGCAATCTGGGCCGCGGAGTAGAATGCGCACTGAAGCAGAATCCGGATATGGAGCTGGCGGCTGTATTTACCAGGAGGAATCCTGACTCTGTGAAGATCCTTACAGAAGGTGTAAAGGTGTACCATGCGGACGAGGCAGAGAAGCTGGCAGATCGGATCGACGTGCTCATCCTCTGCGGCGGAAGTGCTACGGACCTCCCTGTACAGACGCCTCAGTATGCGAAGCTTTTCAATGTAGTAGACAGCTTCGACACTCATGCAAGAATTCCGGAGCATTTTGCGGATGTGGATGCGGCAGCAAAGGAAAGCGGCCATGTAGGACTGATCTCCGTCGGCTGGGATCCGGGAATGTTTTCCTTAAACCGTCTGTATGCCCAGTGCGTTCTTCCGGAGGGAGAAAATTATACCTTCTGGGGCAAGGGGGTAAGCCAGGGACATTCTGACGCAATCCGCCGTGTAGAAGGCGTAAAGGATGCCAGACAGTACACCATTCCTGTGGAAGATGCCCTGGAGGCAGTCAGAAGCGGCAGCAATCCGGAGCTGACTACCAGGCAGAAGCATACGAGAGAATGCTTTGTGGTGGCAGAGGAAGGAGCAGATCTGGCGCGAATTGAAAATGAAATCAAGACCATGCCCAATTACTTTGCGGACTATGATACGACCGTTCATTTTATCAGTGAAGAGGAGCTGTTAAGAGACCATGCGGGAATTCCTCACGGCGGTTTTGTGATCCGCAGCGGAAAGACAGGCTGGAATAAGGAAAATACCCATGTGATCGAGTACAGCCTGAAGCTGGATTCCAATCCGGAGTTTACCTCCAGCATTCTGGTAGCCTATGCGAGAGCGGCTTACCGCACGGCAAAAGAAGGTCAGTCCGGATGCAAAACCGTGTTTGATGTGGCTCCGGCTTACCTTTCTCCCAAGAGCGGCGAGGAACTGAGAAAAGAAATGCTGTAAAGAGGGCTTGCCAGAAAAGAAGAAAACGTCTACAATAGAGAAGGCAAAAGAATGCCGCCGGAAACGGCGGCATCTAAGTACA
>CALWEP010000208.1 GCA_944377325.1 uncultured Lachnospiraceae bacterium | reverse complement strand
CCTCCGCCTGTCTTTCCTGTGTTGCATTGCAAATCGTATTTAAAACAAGTATATCATAACGCTTTTCGGAAAATTTTTCAACTAAATCTTTAAATTTATTGTAATTAAATGTCGTCTGGGAAACGATACACAGCTTTTCCCCCTCCGAAAAGGGCAGACTTTCCACCTGTCCGGGTGAATCTACAACTACAGTATCGTCATTTCCCCAGCCTTTAATACCGATGACTTCCGGGTGGTGAGCATTTCCGATGATAACGATTTTTCTCCCTGCCGCCGTCTGCTCCTCCACGATCCGGTGAATCTTGCGGACAAAAGGGCAGGTGGCGTCCACCACGCGGATCTTCTTTGATTCCAGAAGCTCATAGATATGACGGCCCACTCCGTGGGAACGGATGATCACCGTTCCCCGGTCCAGCTGTTCCAGTTCTTCTTCCGTATTCAGGACCTGTACCCCTCTTCGCTCCAGGTCCTTCACCACTTCTTCGTTATGAATAATGGGACCGTAGGTATAGATGGGGCCGTCTCCCTGTTCCGTCTGCTCATAGACTTTTTCCACCGCACGTTTCACACCGAAGCAGAAGCCTGCAGTTTTTGCCACAATGATCTCCATGGCTTAAACCTCCAGCCCCCGTTCTGCCGCCAGATCCTTGATCCGTTCCACCACCTGATCAATCGTCATGGCTGAAGCGTCCAGATATACGGCGTCCTCTGCCTGTCTTAACGGAGCCGTATCTCTGTTCATATCCCGGTTGTCCCGATCGATAATGTCCTTTTCGATCTCCTCCAGGCTGCGGATTTCTCCTTTGGCCTCCAGCTCCTTATAGCGGCGTACTGCTCTCACTCTGGTACTGGCTGTCAGATAGATCTTGCAGTCTGCATCGGGCAGAACCAGAGTCCCGATATCTCTGCCGTCCATGATCACATTGGAAGATGCAGCCAGATTTCTCTGAAGCTCCAGAAGAGCCGCCCGGACCGCCGGATAGGCAGAGATGGTGGAGGCGGCATTTCCCACCTCCTCAGCGCGGAGCTGATCGGTCACGTTTTCCCCGTTTAAAAGCACCTGCTGAACACCGTCCGCATAGCGGATATCCACTTTTATCTTTCCGCACTGCTCTCCTACCAGCTCCTGATCTTTCAGATCCGCGCCCATGCGGAGAAAGCACAGCGCCATGGCCCGGTACATCGCTCCCGTATCCACATAGATGAAGCCCAGTTCTCCGGCCACTCTTCTGGCAATGGTGCTTTTTCCCGCTCCTGCCGGACCGTCAATTGCAATATTATATGTTTTTTTCATTAAAATTACTCCTTTTATCCTCCATCTCCTCATGAAGATGAACCACGGCATTCTGCTGCCGCTATTCATTATAGCGGAATTCCCACCTCTGTGCAATATAAAAAGAGGCGGCGCGGTTTCTGTAAAGAGCCTCCGTTATCAGCTTTTACCCGATTTTTACCTTTGTGAAAGGTCTTCCCCATCTATAAGAAATTCAAAGCTGATGTCTTCTTCTCCCCGTATCTGATATGCTTCTTCCACATCCTGTCCCCAGCTGTCAATTCCTCCCACACCCCTCACGGCGCCCAGAACAGAGACCACCGTTCTGCGGATATCAGAAAGCTCTTCTTTGTGTTCCGCACATTCCAGCTCCTGAGGCGTATAAGGGATGGCGCTGAATGCAAACGGCCGTCCGCTCATGGTAAATCTGAGCCGGCTGCTGCCTCTGATCAGGCACATTCTCCTGGTATCCACATGGCAGCCGTATTCCTGGGGAACCAGATAATCCGGTTTTCCGGGAACTTCCTCCCAGATTCCGAAGGGACTGCCCTTTTTTCTGTCCGGATAGGTTTCGCCCTTCAGCCCCATCCACCGGCAGCATTCAACGGGAACAGGAGTCTGAAATCGGAGTCCAAACAGGGGAAGCTGAGGAAGTCCTTGTGTTCCGTGATAGGATGCTCTGACCCGTATTTTTCCCAGGCTGTCCGTCGTGTAGGAAACCGTAACTCCTGCTTTCGGGCTGGTACAGGTGGAATACTCATAAGTAATCGTCACCCTGTCTCCCTTCTCCTCCACATTCCAGCCGTCGCAGAGAATAAACTGATCCGCCCCGCACCATACCGCACTCTTCAAAGGAAATCCATTCCCTTTGTCGTTGTCCGTGGATGCTCTCCAGAACGCCGGACGGAACGGGCGGAATATCCACTCTGTACCGTGATAGACCAGGGATACAGGCCCATGCTGCGGATAAGAGTACAGAACGTGAAAGTTTTCTCCCCATACTCCAAGTGTTCCGTCTCCCCGGATCACCCGGAGCTTTCCGACTCTGCTTGCTTTCTGCTTCTGCTCTCTTTCTATGGCGGCGTCTGCCGCTTCCTGAGCCGCTTTCTTTTTCTCATCCAGCCGGTTTCGTTCTTCATCTGAAGCATACCAGTAGCGTACTTCTTTCATGGCCGGTTTTTCTCTCCGGTCCGCAAAAAGAAGACCATTTCCGCTGAAAGCGTAATCGGTAGGCCTGTCTTCAAAGTCTCCTCCGTATCCAAGAACCATGTTTCCGTCTATGTCCCTGCGATACAGGGCCTGATCAATAAAATCCCAGATAAACCCGCCCTGGTACATGGGAAATTCCTTCGCAAGCTTCATATAGCTCTCCATTCCTCCCAGAGAATTTCCCATATCGTGCATGTATTCACACAGAATAAACGGCTTTTTCGGGTCATGTTCCAGGTAGTCCCTTACCTCCTGCGGCGTGGCATACATCCGGCTTTCCAGATCGCTGATCTGCTCGTATTCCCTGTTCCAGAAGACTCCTTCATAGTGGACCGGTCTGGACGGATCGGTCTCATGGAAATACCGGCTCATGGCCAGAATGCATTCTCCCGCATAAGACTCGTTTCCGCAGGACCACCAGAGTACAGACGGATGATTTTTGTCCCGCTCCAGCATGGATCTGGCCCGGTCAAGCACACATTCCTTCCATTGAGGAAGACTTCCGGGAATATTCCAGGACGGCTCGCAGATGCCCAGCTTCTGCCAGGATCCATGGGTCTCCAGGTTGGTCTCGTCCATGACATAAATTCCGTTTTCATCACAGAGCCGGTACCAGAGGCTCTGGTTCGGGTAATGG
>CALWEP010000207.1 GCA_944377325.1 uncultured Lachnospiraceae bacterium | reverse complement strand
CACAGTTCATACTGACGGCAGAGCCGGGAAAAACGGCCGCCGCCATGATCGGGGATCAGACCTATGCCACTCTGAAAGAGGCCTTTGATGCGGTTCAGCCGGGAGAAAAGAAAACCATTGTTCTGCTGAGCGATGTGTCCTGTGGGGAAACCATTGCTGTAAAGGACGGAAAACACATCGTTTTGGATCTGAACGGTCATAACGCCGGCTTTCAGAAAAATGCCCTGCTGGGAGTAAAGGGAGGAAAGCTGGAACTGACGGGAAAAGGCAGAGTTTATGAGGAAGATCCGGTTTACGGTGTGGTCCAGATGGTCGGCACAGCAGAAAAAACGGAAGATTACAGCGTACTGATTGTAGGAGAAGATGTGACCCTTCAGGGAAATTATGCCCTGCTGATTTTCGGAGTGTACGCGGCTGGAAGCGGAGAGAGCACCTATGCCAATGGAGTGAGGCTGGATATTTTCGGAACGATAGAGGGGCAGAATACCAGGAGCGGAGAACCGGGAGTAGGCATCTACGTGAACGGAACCATTCATCCCACGGGAGATCTGGCTCCTGTCATCAATATGTACGGCAGCTCTAAGGTGAGCGGACCGGAGCTGGGAATGTACATTGCCGGCTTCAGCAGACTGACGCTTATGGATCAGGCCTTGACGGAAGGAGACGAAACGGGAATAGAACTCCGCGCCGGAAGTCTCTCCCTGGAGGACCGGGCGGTGATCCGGGGCTTGGGAGTGCCTGCTTTTTCCGAGGGGAACAACAACGGAAGCACTACCGCCGGAGCCGGACTGGCAGTGACCCAGCATACGACAAAGCAGCCCATTCACATCTCCGTATCGGGGGGAGAGCTCTGCGGCTATACGCCTCTTTACGAGGCCAATCCTCAGAAGAATCCCCAGGATGCCATTGACAGGGTTTCCCTGGAGGTGACGGGAGGAAGCTTCCGGCTCATAAACGGAGGAAAGAATGCCGTTTACAGTGAAGATAAAGAAGGCTTTATTGCAGGCGGAACGTACTCCGAACGCCCGGAGACAAAATATTTGGCTGCAGGATATACCCTGAAAAAAACGGAAGACGGAAGGTTTGAGGCAATTTCCCTGGAGGATGCAGTTTTTTCCGTGCTGGCGGACGGAGAAAAGACAGATGATTCCAATCCTGTTGTTCTGGACCTGAATCTTCAGGCGGAAAACGGGAAAAATGAGGTGCGGCTCAGTGTTTCCGACAGCTTTTTCGGCCCCTATACATGGACGGTGAGCGACAGTACCGTGGCAGAGCTGGACGGGAATGAGGGCGACTCCGTTATCCTGAAAGGACTGAAGGAAGGAACGGTCCGGGTGACCGTTTCCGCCGCAGGACTGGGGGAAGAAAAAACGGCTGCAGTGAACGCAGTGGTTACGGACAGCACAAAGGCTGCGGTAAGCGGCAGCGAGTCCTCAAAGGTGGTTGCCGACGTGGAAGCGGGGCAGGTTCAGACGCCGGCGGTAGAAGGCTCCCTGACAGAGCAGCAGAAGCAGGAGCTGGAAGCAGGCAAAAATCAGCTGGTATCCGATCTGAAAACAGATTTGGAAAACAACAAAGCAGTAAACAGCCATCCTGTTGAGACCAGTGAAAATGCGGCTGAGAAAATGGCGGAAGCCGGACTGCTTTCCGGCGGACAGAAAGCGGTAGTCAGCACGCAGCAGATTCTGAAAGAGGTTAGGGTGGATTCCCGGACAGAATACAGCCTGGATGAAAACGGAACTATTATTTTGGACGAAAACGGGGAAAAGGTGGTGGAAACAGTCACGCCCTATATCAGCAGCGTGAGGTACTCCATCAAACCGACTTACCGCCTGGAGGATTTGGCGGGCAATGCTCTGGCTCAGGAGCAGGTGTTTGACCTGAACAGAAGATTTTTCATCACATTCCGCATTCCGGTGCCGTCCTCCGTGGAAATGAGCTATGCCAACGTGGAGCATATCAGCGATGACGGATTTTCTCAAAGCTTTCAAAGGCCGATTGAGGGCGGCCGGACGCCGGTTCCTCAAATTGTACGTGGGGACTCCGGAGAAGACCTTTGCCCCGAGGGCTGGTGGATTTTGGACAGTCAGGGCTGGAAATTCCGGAATTATGACGGGTCCTTTGCAGCCGGCTGCTGGAAGTACGTGAGCTGGAGCGGACGGAGAGAATGGTTTTACTTTGATGAAAACGGCTGCATGCAGACCGGAT
Organism: uncultured Lachnospiraceae bacterium; assembly: GCA_944377325.1. Lineage (GTDB taxonomy): Bacteria > Bacillota > Clostridia > Lachnospirales > Lachnospiraceae > Lachnoclostridium_A. The sequence continues at coordinate 5,762 of CALWEP010000207.1, read as the reverse complement.
GGTTTACGGATCAGGACGGAAACATCTATTACCTGAACCCTGTGTCCGACGGAAATCAGGGAGTGATGGCGGTCGGCCTGCAGCTTATCGGAGGAAAGGAGTATTATTTTAATACGGAATCCGACGGAACGAAAGGAGCCCTTTACCGGAACCGCACCGTACCGGACGGCCGGCAGGCGGGGGAGGACGGAGCGATTCTCTGAAGGAAAAGCCGCTTAAACAAAACGGTACCCTAACAGTAAGACACAGCGAAAGAAGCGTGTCAGACTGTTAGGGTACTTTTGTCTTTTGGCGGAAAATTCCGGAGTATATTTTCCATGCTTCGGGTAATATGGCGTTCCATTGCAGAGCGGGCATCATCGCTGCGACCATCACGGATTGCTTTCAGGATCTCCATGTGCTCTTCTGTGGACAGGCGGAAATGCTCTGCCTGAAGATCGGAACTTCCCACACTGGGACCGTTCCAAAGGCTGGAGAGAAAAGAGAAAAGCTTCTGATTATCCGCAGCCTTCCAGATCGACAAATGGATCTCCTGATTCAGATAGCTGTAAGACTGAGCGGGAATGACCTTGAGATTATCATACAGATGATAAAGCTTGACCAGAAGCTCAGAAACCTGGGGCATGCCGTTTCGAGCTGCTCTGGAAGCAGCCTCGCTTTCCAGGAGAATTCTCATTTCGTAATGGTCTTTTATGAATTTCTGATCAATGGGCCGGACAATGGCGCCGCGGTTCATCCGCAGTTCAATAAGTCCTTCGGCAGCCAGGGTCTGAAAGGCCTCCCGGACAGGAGTACGGCTGACTCCCAGCTTTTCCGCGATTTCTGTCAGACTCAGTTCTTCCCCGCTTTTATATTCACCGGCAAAAAGAGCCTTTTTCAGAATGGATACGATCCGGATCCTGGCCGGCATCATTTCTAAAGATTCCACGATTTTTCACCTCATTTACTCCTATCATAACACAGAGCAAAAAAAAATGTCAAATGATACTGGAAAATACAGGTGATTGTGCAATATAAACAAAAATAGACAATATAACAAAAAATATATTGAATAAACAGGGCAGATGTGCTATTTTAAAGACGCATAAATCAAAATCGTATACGATATATGATATACGAAAAAACAAAAGGGGGAGAATCCTATGCATGCGATTGAAAAAATACTTGCCGGAAACAGCGGACGCAAAGAGGTAAAAGCAGGTGAGATCGTTACTGCAAAAATTGATTTTGCGGAGATTAATGATCTGTATCTTCAGACGGTATATTCTTTTTATGAAATGGGAGGAGAAAAGGTTTGGGATCCGGAACGGGCTGCCTTTGTATTTGACCATTATGCTCCGGCACCGGATATGAAGAGCGCTGCCAATCAGAATGAGATGCGGGAATTCGCAAGAAAGAACGGCCTGAGATTTCACTTTGATACCAACTGCGGAGTATGCCATCAGGTCATGCCGGAAGCCGGTGTGATCTATCCGGGAATGATCGTAGTCGCTACGGACAGCCACACAACCACTCACGGAGCGTTCGGAGCCATGGGAACAGGCTGCGGAGCAACTGACATGGCCACCATTCTGATGACAGGAGAACTGTGGTTCCGGGTGCCGGAGATCATAGAGGTACGTCTGGAAGGACAGGCAGGAAAAGGGGTTTATCCGAAAGATGTGATCCTCAGCGTGCTGGGAAAGATCAAAGCAGACGGAGCTGTTTACAAAGCCATTGATTTTACGGGGAGCTATGTGGACGGGCTGAACGTGGCCGGAAGAATGGTCATCTGCAATATGGCTGTGGAAATGGGAGCCAAAACCGCCTATATGCAGCCCAATCAGCAGGTGCTGGATTATGTGGCCGCACGAGCCGTCCGCCCTTATGAAGTTCAGTATACTGATGAGGACTTTAAGTATGAAGAGAGCTACATATTTGACGTTTCGGAGATCGAACCGCAGCTTGCCTGTCCGCACAGTGTGGATAATGTGGTTCCCCTGACAGAAGTGATCTCAGGGGGAACAGTCAGGGTCACCCAGGGATATATAGGAAGCTGTACGGGAGGACGGGAAGAGGATATCGCAGTGGCGGCGGAGATCCTCTGCGGCAAACGGATTCCCCAGTATACCAGGCTGGTAGTGGTTCCTGCATCTGCAGAGGTGATGCTCGCCTGCATGGAAAAGGGATATATCCAGGATCTGATGAATGCGGGAGCAACGATTGCTTCACCGGGCTGCGGAGCGTGCCTGGGAGCGCATGAGGGGATCCTGGCGCCCGGTGATGTGTGCATCAGCAGTACCAATCGCAATTTCCCCGGACGTATGGGATCCACTCAGGCGGAAATCTATCTGGCCAGTCCGGCTTCCGTAGCAGCCAGCATTCTGAATGGCTGTATTACAGACCCCAGAAAATATTTATAGGAGGAGAATATGAAGACAGAAATTGAAGGAAGAGTGATCACAGTAGGGAATAACATCGATACGGACCAGATCTACCCGGGACGTTTTCTGGCCCTGACGGATCCGGAAGAAATAGGAAAACACTGCCTGTCCGGTGTGGACGAAAGGATCGCAGACAATTTCCCGGAAGGAGGAATCGTAGCGGCAGGCACGAACTTCGGCTGCGGCTCCAGCCGGGAGCATGCGCCCATCGCGCTGATCCACATGGGAGCAGCTGCAGTGGTGGCGGAATCCTTCGCTCGGATTTTCTTCCGGAATTCCATTAATCTGGGGCTTCCCCTGATCGTATGCAAAGGCATCAGCAAAAAGGTGAAAGACGGTCAGACCCTTACTGTGAATCTGAAAACAGGAACAGTCACCATCCGGGAGACGGGAGAGGAACTGCAGTCTGATCAGATGGGAGAACAGGCCATGAGGATTCTGGAGGCAGGAGGAATCAAGCCCCTTATGAGAGAAAAGTTCGGAAAAAACAAATAGAGGAGGAAAGAGTATGCCCATAGAATTGGTATTTGTGATAGGAATGGCGGTTCTGCTTGTTCTCTGCCTGAAGGTAAAGGCCAACGCCTTTGTCTCCCTGCTGGCTACGGCGCTGGTGATGGGAATTCTGTCGGGAATGAGCGGAACGGATACGGTGGAAGCCATCACATCCGGTTTCGCGGGGACTGTGGAGAGCATCGGCATCGTAATCATTTTCGGAATCATGCTGGGAAATTATCTGGATGCGGCAAAAGGGACAAACCGTATGGCGCTGGACGCAGTCCGTCTGGTAGGGCAGAAAAGAGCGGGGCTTGCCATGGCCATTACCGGATATCTGGTTTCCATCCCGGTATTCTGTGATGCGGGTTTTGTGATCCTGACGCCCTTGGTAAAGGCAATCCATAAAAAAACCAGGATTCCTCTGGCTGTACTGGGAGTGAGTCTGGCGGCAGGACTGCTTTCTACTCATGTCTATGTTCCTCCCACACCTGGGCCGCTGGCGGCGGCAGGCCTTCTTGGAATCGATATCGGACAGGCGATCATATATGGAGCGTTTGCGGCCGTATTCATGACGGCTTTTGGCTGGATTTTCGCGGAAATGTATCTGAAAAGACAGCCGCAGAGTTATTATTCCTTTCAGGAGGGGAAAGGGACTGAGGAAGGGGAACAGGTGCAAGAGGAGGAACAGCCGGATCTTCCGGGCAGTCTGGCCAGTCTGGTGCCGCTGCTGATTCCGATTGTGCTGATCCTGTCCAACACCACCTGCGGAATGCTGCTTCCGGCTGAATCACCGGTACTGAAAGTAACCTCATTCATAGGAGATTCCAACATAGCGCTGGCCATCGGAGCGGTACTGGCCATTCTCATGCTGGGAAAGCGTCTGGGTGGAAAAAAAGTCATATCCATCATGGATTCCACGCTGAAAGATGCAGGAAGCATTGTATTTATTACCGCGGCGGGAGGGGCGCTGGGGCAGGTTCTCAAAGTGTCCGGAGCCGGAGACAGCCTGGCCTCCATGGTGATGAATACGGGACTCCCCTTTATCCTGATCCCGTTTGTGATCGCAGGACTGCTGAAAATTGTCCAGGGATCGGGAACGGTGGCTGTTACGACTGCGGCTACGCTCTGCGCACCCATTGCGGCAACCCTCGGGCTGAATCCCATTCTGATCTTTCTGGCATCGGGAGCAGGAGCAAGAGCCTGCTGCCATGTGAACGACAGTTTTTTCTGGGTGTACACCAACTGCATGGGTTTTGATATGAAAACAGGCATGAAAACGCTGTCCATCTCCAATGCCTTCATGGCATTGGGGGGCCTGTGCGCCACTTTTATCTGCAGCCTGTGGCTGTAAAAAGAAACAGTTTTCGGGTTACGGACCGCAAAAGGAAAACACAGAATGCTCCCGGGGCGGGGCGGCAGAAGAACAGCTGCTGCCTGCCAGGGAGCATTTTTGTAATTGCACAGCGCCGCCGATTCCGCTATAATGATAAGGTCGGAAAGAACCTTCCGCGCCGGAACGGACGGAAGGGACAGATAAAGGAGTAATTTTTATGAAAAAAACATATAATATTGCAATTGACGGACCGGCAGGAGCAGGAAAAAGCACCATTGCCAGAAGAGTGGCAAAAGAATTGGGCTTTATTTACGTGGATACGGGAGCAATGTACCGGGCTATGGCCCTTTGTTTCCTCCGAATGGGAGCGGATCTGAAGGACCAGGAGCTGGTGGGTTCCCGGTGCGGAGAAATTTCAGTGGACATTCGCTATGAGAACGGCGCTCAGCAGGTTCTTTTAAACGGGGAAAATGTGACCGATCAGCTCCGGGCCGAGGAGGTGGGAAACGCAGCCTCCGCCATCTCCGCTTACCCGGCGGTGCGGGCGGCGCTTCTGGAGCTTCAGAGAAACCTGGCGGCATCTTCCGATGTGATCATGGACGGCCGGGATATCGGAACCATGGTTCTGCCGGATGCGGACTGCAAAATTTACCTTACCGCCAGCACCAGAGTGAGAGCGGTCCGCCGCTATAAGGAACTGGAGGCAAAAGGGGAGATCCGCAGCCTGGAGGAGATCGAAAAAGACATTATCGATCGGGACAATCGGGATATGAACCGGGAAACCGCTCCCTTGAAACAGGCGGAGGACGCTGTATATCTGGACGCTTCCGCCATGACCATCGATCAGGTGGTCGAAAAAATCAAGGAGCTTGCTGCAGAGCGGGGACTGGAGGTTTAAGCTGTGGAAATCATTGTGGCAAAAACAGCGGGGTTCTGCTTCGGGGTCAGACGGGCAGTGGAAAAGGTTTACGAGCAGACGGAAAAAGGGGAGAGCCCCATCTACACCTTCGGCCCGATCATTCATAATGAAGAGGTGGTAAAGGACCTGGAAAAAAGGGGCGTCCGGGTTCTGAACAGGGAAGAAGAGCTGGAAAAGCTGGAGAACGGGACGGTAATCATCCGCTCCCACGGAGTGGGACGGCATATCTACGAGCTGCTGAAGTCAAGGAATATCAAAGTGGTGGACGCCACCTGCCCCTTTGTCCGGAAAATTCACCGGATTGTGGAGGAGCAGACCGCTGCCGGGCGGAAAATCGTCATTATCGGAAATGCCAGCCACCCGGAAGTCGTTGGTATTAAAGGCTGGGGAAATGACGATACTGTAGTCATAGACTCACCCGGACAAGTGGATAATCTGCCCTTTTCCCAGGGAGAAAAGCTGTGCATCGTTTCCCAGACGACATTTAATTACAATAAATTTAAAGATTTAGTTGAAAAATTTTCCGAAAAGCGTTATGATATACTTGTTTTAAATACGATTTGCAATGCAACACAGGAAAGACAGGCGGAGG
>CALWEP010000206.1 GCA_944377325.1 uncultured Lachnospiraceae bacterium | reverse complement strand
AATTGCATATTTGTCTTGTAAATTTACTGAATTTTTAGTACAATATGGTCATGGGCAAAATTCTTCAACAGGAGGGACTATTTATGAATGTATACGGAACACAGCAAATTCGCAATGTCGTGCTTCTCGGACACGGCGGCGCCGGAAAGACTACCGTGGCGGAGGCGATGGCTCTCATCTGCGGAGTGACAAAAAGAATGGGAAAGGTAGCCGATGGCAATACCATCAGCGACTATGATAAAGAAGAGATCAAGAGACAGTTCTCCATCTCCACCTCTTTAATTCCGTTGGAATATGAGGGAGAAGAGGGCATGATCAAGGTCAACCTGCTGGATACCCCCGGTTATTTTGACTTTGTGGGCGAAGTAGAGGAAGCCATCAGCGTTGCTGACGCCGCAGTCATTGTTGTCAACTGCAAGGCCGGCATTCAGGTAGGTACGGAAAAGGCATGGGATCTCTGTGAGAAATACCGCCTGCCCAGAATCATTTTTGTCACCAATATGGACGATGACCAGGCCAGCTACCGTGAAGTGGTTCTGAAGCTGGAGAAGCAGTTCGGAAGAAAGATCGCTCCGTTCCAGCTGCCCATCCGTGAAAACGAAAAGTTCGTAGGCTTCGTAAACGTAGTCAAAATGGCCGGCCGCCGTTTCACCGGCGTAGGCACTTATGAAGAATGTGCGATTCCGGATTACGTACAGAAAAACCTGGGCATTGCCAGAGACGCCTTGATCGAGGCAGTGGCAGAGACCAGTGAGGAATACATGGAGCGTTACTTCTCCGGCGAGGACTTTACGGAAAAGGAAATTTCCGATGCTCTGAGAGCTCACGTAATCGACGGAAGCATCGTTCCCGTAATGATGGGTTCCGGTCTGAACTGCCAGGGACTGCGGATTCTGCTCCGCTCCATCGACCGCTATTTCCCGTCTCCGGACCGTTATGAGTGCGTAGGCGTGGATATTTCCACCGGCGAGCGCTTTACCGCCAAATACAACGATGACGTATCTCTGTCCGCCAGAGTGTTTAAGACCATTGTGGATCCGTTTATCGGCAAGTACTCCCTGATGAAGATCTGTACAGGCACCTTAAAGCCGGACAGTACGATTTATAATGTAAATAAAGAGACCGAGGAGAAGGTGGGCAAGATCTATCTTCTGAGAGGCAAGGACGCCATTGAGGTTCCGGAGCTGAAAGCCGGCGACATCGGTGCGGTTGCCAAGCTGGCAGTCACCCAGACGGGAGATACCATCGCCGTTCGTTCCGCCCCCATCCTGTATCATAAGCCTCAGATTTCCACCCCGTACACCTACATGAGATATAAGACGGTGAACAAGGGCGATGACGATAAGGTATCCAGCGCGCTGAGCAAGCTGATGGAGGAGGATCTCACCCTTCGGGCTGTCAATGACAAGGAAAACCGCCAGCTTCTTCTTTACGGAATCGGCGACCAGCAGCTGGAGGTAGCAGTAAGCAAGCTTCTGAACCGCTATAAAGTGGAAGTGGAGCTGAGCAAGCCGAAAGTGGCTTTCCGCGAAACGCTCCGCAAGAAAGTGGAGGTTCAGGGCAAGTATAAGAAGCAGTCCGGCGGACACGGTCAGTACGGCGATGTCAAGATGGAATTTGAACCTTCCGGCGATCTGGAGACGCCTTACGTATTTGAAGAAAGGGTATTCGGAGGCGCCGTGCCGAAGAACTACTTCCCGGCAGTTGAAAAGGGCATTCAGGAATGCGTTCAGAAGGGCCCCCTGGCCGGTTATCCCGTAGTAGGTCTGAAAGCCACTCTGGTGGACGGCTCCTACCATCCGGTGGATTCCTCCGAGCTGGCCTTCAAGATGGCGGCGACCATGGCCTTCAAGAAAGGCTTTATGGATGCGAATCCCGTTCTCCTGGAACCCATCGCATCTCTGAAAGTTACCGTGCCGGATAAATTTACGGGAGATATCATGGGCGACCTGAACAGAAGGAGAGGACGGGTGCTGGGCATGAATTCCAATCACCACGGCAAACAGACCATTGAGGCGGACATTCCCATGTCCGAGCTGTTCGGTTACAACACCGATCTTCGTTCCATGACCGGAGGCATCGGCGAATTTGAATATGAATTCAGCCGCTATGAGCAGGCTCCCGGCGATGTTCAGAAAAAGGAAGTGGAGGCAAGAGCCTCTCAGGCAGAAAACGGGGAAGCATAGGAAAAAAGAACAGAACGGAGCCGTTGCAGAACAGATGTTGATTCATCTGCGGAGCAATGGCTCCTTTTTGCGTCGGAAAGCAGACTGTTTTTCCTTTCTTTTTCTTAAGTAGCGCAGAGGAAAAAACTGTGATACAATGTTCGGAAATACTTCCCATACTGACAGCGAAAGGTGGTCAATCTATGAACCAGAATTACCGTAAAGCAAGAACGTGTTTTTCCAGGCTGGGCCTGGCCTATTTTTCTTATGCGGCCGCCGCTCTGGCGGCACAGCTGCTGATCTGGACATTCTTTACCGTGGCCGGCCTGGGAGAAATTCTGAAAAATCCCGCTTTTTCCATGTGTCTGTCCATGGGGTGCATGTATCTGGTCGGCTTCCCCATTTATCTGCTGATTCTTCGCCGCATACCGGTTCAGCAGGAGCCGGAGCGCAGCAGGCCGCTGTCCCCGGGAACTCTGATGATTTTCCTTGTGATGTGCATGGGGGTGATGGAAGCCGGAAACCTGATCGGTACCCTTCTTATGATGGTGGTCTCAGCCGTTCTGGAGCGTCCCATAGAGAATCAGGTGGTTTCCATGGTCACTTCCGGCAGCCTGGTGCTGAACCTCCTGTTTTCCATTGTGGTGGCTCCCATATTTGAAGAGCTGATGTTCCGCAAATTTCTCATCGACCGGATCCGCAGCTTCGGAGACCGGACCGCCATTCTGGCTTCCGGAGTCCTGTTCGGCATGATTCACGGGAATTTCTACCAGTTTTTCTACGCCTGCGGACTGGGAATGCTTCTGGCTTACCTCTATCTGCGCACAGGAAGAGTGAGGTACACCATCGGCCTTCACATGGCCATCAACTTCCTGGGAGGCATGGTGGGAGCCATCCTGATGAGATGGAGTCTTGTCGTTCCCGCCGCAGGGCTGCTGATCGGCGCTTATTCCTTCTTTCTCATCCTGCTCTCTATCGGCGGGATCACTCTGCTGATCTGTCTCAGAAAGAAACGGGTGCTGAAGGAGGGGGCGGAAGAAATCCCTGCCCGCCGCCGGTTCTCCGCCGTTTTTCTCAACCCAGGCATGGCTCTTTTCTTTTTTATCACCGTACTGCAGTTCTGGATGAATATGAAATAGGAGGACGTTATGGGACAGCAGGACAAATCAAAATATAAAATGGCCGGCTCCATCAAAGCGCTCATGGAACGGATGCCTTTGGACCGGATCACCGTCACTCATATTGTGGCGGAATGCGGACTGACACGCCAGACCTTTTACAGAAATTTTAAGGATAAATATGATCTGGTGAACTGGTATTTTGAGCGGCTGGTGGAAAAATCCTTTGAGGAAATGGGCGTCAGCCTGTCCCTGAAGGAGGGGCTTACAAGAAAATTTCAGTTTATTCAGGAAGAGCAGGTCTTTTTCGCCTGCGCCTTCCGGTCCCACGATTACAACTCTCTTATCAAATACGACTATGAGTATATTTACCGGTTTTACCGGAACATTCTCCGGAAAAAGCTGGAAAGGGAGCTGGACGAGGACGTGGAATTTCTGCTGCGCATGTACTGCCGGGGCTCGGTTCAGATGACAGTGGAATGGGTTCTGGGGGGAATGAAGCAGAAGCCGGAAAAGCTGGCGGATCTGCTGATTGACGCGCTCCCCGGGAGACTGAACACCCTTCTTTCTTTTCTGGATGAGCACAGCCAAACGGACGAAGAGGAGGGAGCAGATGCGTAAAATCATCATCGGTGACGTTCACGGCTGTTTTCGGGAACTGATCCTTCTTATTGAAAAAGCGGAGATCCGCTGGGACAGGGACATGGTGATCCAGCTGGGAGATCTGATCGACCGCGGACCGGATCCTTACGCCGTATTTGAGTTTTTCAGAAGCAAAAAGGAGGAAATGAAAGACCGGTGCGTGCTGGTCAGAGGAAATCATGAGCAGATTCTCCTGGAAGCAGTAAAGGATCGGGAGCTGATGAGCATATGGCCGCCTAACGGGGGAGAAGCCACGGTCCGCTCTTTCCGCCAGGGAGGGCTTTCCCTGAAGGATGCGGCCCGCTGGATCGAAGAGAATACCGTCCTCTATTTTCAGGATAGGGAAATCCGATGCGCTCACGGCGGTATGGAAGACAAGGATCCGGCCGCCGTCGATCCTGAGGTGCTGCTCTGGGACCGAGATTCCCTTCTGGGAGGCAGCTACTGCGGACCTCTCACCATTGTGGGACACACCCCTCTGTCTGATCCTGTCTACGCCTCCGGAAGCGGGAAAAGGGCTTCCGTTCTTCGGGACGGACAGCGCTACCGTCTGCCTTCGACCGGCATGATCTGTCTGGACACCGGCTGCGTGTTCAGCGGCAGGCTCACAGCCCTTGTGCTGGAAGACGGAACATTTTCTCTCTGTTCCGTAGCCAAAATAAACAAGTGACACTTTCTGCGTTCTGTCACTTTTGTGACATATGACGGGAAGTGTCACTTGATTTTTCTTTACGGCATGTTAAAATTTTATCATAACATACGGACGGGCTTCGAGAAGGAGTCCGAAAAAAGGAGAGTATTGATATGAGCAACAGAATTGTGCTGAACGAAACATCCTACCATGGCGCCGGAGCTATCCGGGAAATCGCAAACGAAGCGAAAAACCGCGGCTTCCGGAAAGCCTTTGTCTGTTCCGATCCGGATCTGATCAAATTTCAGGTGACCGGAAAAGTGCTGGAAGTGCTGGATGAGGCAGGCCTTTCCTATGAGGTTTATTCCAATATTAAAGCCAACCCCACCATCGAAAACGTGCAGACCGGCGTTGCCGCCTTCCGGGCTGCGGGCGCCGACTATATCGTTGCCATCGGAGGCGGCTCCTCCATGGATACGGCGAAGGCCATCGGTATTATCATTGCCAATCCGGAATTCGCGGATGTGAGGAGTCTGGAAGGCGTGGCTCCCACGAAGAATCCTTCCGTTCCCATCATTGCCGTGCCCACCACAGCAGGAACCGCTGCGGAAGTAACAATCAACTATGTTATCACCGATGTGGAAAAGAAGAGAAAATTCGTATGCGTGGATACCCATGATATTCCCGTTGTGGCAGTGGTGGATCCGGATATGATGTCCTCCATGCCGAAGGGCCTGACGGCTGCCACCGGAATGGACGCCCTGACTCACGCCATAGAGGGTTATATCACCAAAGGCGCCTGGGAAATGACCGATATGTTCCATCTGAAAGCAATTGAGATTATTTCTCAGAATTTGAGGGGCGCTGTGGAAAATACCAAAGAAGGAAGAGAAGGAATGGCTCTGGGTCAGTACGTAGCCGGTATGGGCTTCTCCAATGTGGGCCTGGGCATCGTTCATTCTATGGCACACGCTCTGGGAGCCGTATATGACACGCCTCACGGAGTAGCCAACGCCATTCTTCTTCCCACAGTTATGGAATACAATGCTCCGGCCACCGGAGAGAAGTACCGTGAAATTGCACGGGCCATGGGGGTAAAGGGAGTTGACCGGATGTCCTGCGAGGAATATCGGGCTGCTGCTGTCAATGCGGTCCGCCAGCTGTCTCAGGATGTGGGAATTCCCGCAGATCTGAAGACGATCGCCAAGGAAGAGGACGTTCCTTTCCTGGCAGAGTCCGCCTATGCGGATGCCTGCCGTCCCGGCAATCCGAAGGATACCAGCGTGGAGGAGATTGCGGCTTTGTACCGTTCCCTTATGTAATTGAGATCTGTCTTTTCCGGCAGCCCCGGCTCTCACAGGAGCCGGGGCTGTTTTTGCATAAACTGTCCGGATTTGGGAATCCTTCCAATCAAAGGAGGAATGCTCCCATGAAAAGATATCGTTATATTCTGCTTCTTTTCCTCAGCGTCTGTATTCTGTGTCTGGCTGTGGGATACGGAGTTACCAGAATGGCGGCAGAGCAGGAAACCGCCCCTTCCCATGAGACAGAATCCGTACCGGAAACGGAAACGGCCCGGGACTCTCATCTGGCGGAAGAGTGGGAGGAAGAGCAGGCCGAAACAGCCAACCAGGATCTGAACAGCCGCTATTATCTGGTGGCGGAGGACGGCTTCCTGCTGGTGTTTCCCCGGGAGGGGAATCGGGTGTGCATGTATACTCACGTTCCGATCACCGACTTCCCGGAGGAAGAGCAGGAACGGCTCCGGGCAGGCATCTCGTTTGCTTCCATGCTGGATATTTTCAACTATCTGGAGTCCTATACCAGCTGACTTTCCCGCAAGATTCACACTTGATAAATCGGTCTCTTTCGTCTATACTGATTCCGTAGCCTGTCTTCTGCAGGCAGAAAGGAATCAAAATGATATATTTCAGAAAAAAGACCATTCTTCTGGCTGTTCTGTGCACGCTTCTGTCCGCAGGCGTCTGTACGGCCGCATACGGGCAGGAAAATACGGAGACCTATGTCTCCGGAACAAAAATAAACCAGGTAGGCGTGGCCGGTATGACCCCGGACCAGGCCAGGGAAATGGTGGAAGCCTTTTACAACGGCTCTTATTCTTTAACTGTTAAAGGAAAGAATGACCTTCAGGCAGTGATTTCCGGAGAGGAAATCGGCTATCGGGCGACAGTGGCTGGAGATCTGACGCAGATTCTTGAAGAGCAGAACGCCGGCGGGAGGGTGAGCGGCCCTTCCGTGAACAACCTCTATGAAATCGCCATGACCGCAGTCTATGACGAAGAGGCTCTGGAAAGGCAGATAGCGGCCCTTCCCATGGTAACCGATGCCATTCCCACCTGCGATGCCCGCATTTCTTCCTATGATGAGGAGACCGGATTTACGATCATTCCGGAAACTCAGGGGACGGAACTGGATCTGGACAGACTGAGGGCGGCGGTAAAGGAGGCTCTTGCAGCAGGGGCTTGTGAGCTGGATCTGGATGCTTCCGGCTGCTATCGGCAGATCTCCGTGCGCAGCGGCGATCCCGGTCTGAATGAGCTTCTGAACGCCATGAACCGATGCGCGTCCATGACGATTACCTACCAGTTCGGCAGCCGCTCCGAAACTCTGGACGGCGCCACCATAGCTTCCTGGCTCACAGGAGGGGGAGAGAACGGGCCGCAGGCCGATCCGGAAGCGGTATCCGCTTACGTAAAGGAGCTTGCCGCAAAGTATGACACGGCAGGCACCTCCCGCACCTTCCAAACCTCCCGCGGTACGGAGGTGACCCTTACAGGTCCTTACGGCTGGAAGCTGGACCAGGCAGCGGAGGAGGCGGCATTGACAGCAGCCATTGCCGCAGGAGAATCCATTTCAAAGGAACCTGCCTATTCCGCACAGGCCGCCTCCCATGACGGAGCCGATTACGGCAGCACCTATGTCGAGGTGGATATTGCAGGACAGCACGTATACTTCTACAAGGACGGGCAGCTGGTCTGGGATTCTCCCTGTGTCACCGGAAACCTGTCCAAGGGATACGGCACGCCGGACGGCATATACGGGCTTTACTACAAGCAGCAGGATAAGGTGCTGCGGGGGCCGAAGCAGGCGGACGGCACTTATGAATATGAGAGCCCGGTGAGCTACTGGATGCCCTTTAACGGAGGCATCGGCCTCCACGACGCGAACTGGAGGGGCAGCTTCGGAGGAGAGATCTACAAAACCAACGGCTCCCACGGCTGCATAAACCTGCCTCCCAATAAAACGAAGGAGCTTTATGATTATTTATACAAAAATGTGCCTGTAATCTGTCACAGCTGAAAGGGGACAAAAAAGCCGGAGACGCAGAAAAACCGGCTTTTTCCTGTTTTGGAGACAGGCACAGAACGGAGGAGCAATGACTGATATTGTGATCATCGGAGGAGGGGCCTCCGGAATGGCAGCTGCCGTCACAGCCGCAGCCGCCGGCTGCAGGGTTACGGTGCTGGAGCACAGGGAACGAGCCTGCAAAAAGCTGCTGGCTACGGGAAACGGCCGCTGCAATATGACAAACCTTCACATGGATCCGGAAACCTGCTACCGGGGAGGGATTCCCGGCTTCGCCTCTGCGGTGACCGCACAGGTAACGGTGGGAGAAACTCTTGACTTTTTCGCTTCCATGGGAATTCCCGTCCGAAACCGGGACGGATACATATATCCTCGGTCCGGTCAGGCTTCTTCCGTAGCCGACACCCTGATTCTGGAAGCGGAGCGGCTGGGGGTCCGCATCTGCTGCGGCCTTCATGTCCGGGCTGTGGAAAAGGTGAAAGACGGCTTTTCCGTGACCGCCGTGCGGACAGGAGAACCTTCCTCCCGGGAAGGGAAATCCCCGGAAACCGCATATTCCTGCCGCCGCGTCATTCTTTCTGCCGGAGGGAAGGCGGCTCCCTCCTCCGGCTCTGACGGCAGCGGCTATGAGCTGGCCCGCTCTCTGGGACATCGGATCATTCCGCCCCTTCCCGCGCTGGTGCAGCTGGTCTGCAGGGGAAAGCTTTTCAGACAGCTGGCGGGAATCCGGACGGAGGGAGGGGTAACTCTTTTTGCCGACGGCGCTCCCGCTGCGGAAGACCGGGGGGAACTGCAGCTGACGGAATACGGAATTTCCGGAATTCCCGTATTTCAGGTCAGCCGCTTTGCTTCCGTCTCCCTGTCAAAAGGGCAGAAGGTAACGGTTCGGCTGGACTTTCTTCCGGAATTTACGGAAGAAGAAACCGCAGCCTTTCTTAAAACGCGCAGAGCGCAGCTGGCCAGCCGGGAAGGCCAAGACTTTCTCACCGGTGTCCTTCCCCGAAAGCTGGGCTGCGTTCTCATGTCTCTGGCAGGAATTTCTCTGTCCGATCCCGCGTCCGTGATTCCGGACCGGAAGCTGGAGCTTCTGAAGGAGCAGCTGAAAGGATTTTCAGCGGAAATCACAGGGACCAAGTCCTTTGACCAGGCACAGGTCTGCTGCGGGGGCGCAGCAGTGGACCAGGTGGATCCGCTCACCATGGAATCCCTGGAAGTTCCCGGACTGTATCTGACCGGAGAGCTTTTGGACATTGACGGGATCTGCGGAGGCTATAATCTTCAGTGGGCCTGGTCCACAGGGATTTCCGCAGGCCGGAGCGCCGCAAATTCACTGAAAAGGACGGTGGCAGACCAATGATCAGAATCAATCAGCTCCGTCTTCCCGCTGCGCATACTCGGGAAGAGCTGGAGCAGAAGCTGGGAAAAACGCTGCGGATTCCCAGAGAAAAAATCAAAAGCTGGGAGATTGTCCGTCAATCCATCGACGCAAGGAAAAAGGACTCTCTTTTGTATATTTATACTATAGATGTAAATGTCCCCCGGGAGGAACAGGTGGTCAAAAGGGCCGGAAACCGTGATGTTCAGCTCGTTTCCAAGGAAGATTACCGGCTTCCCCCGCCCGGTTCCGTTCCTATGAGCACCCGGCCGGTAATTGTGGGGGAGGGTCCGGCCGGCCTGTTCTGCGGCCTGATGCTGGCTCGTGCAGGGTACCGGCCTCTGATCCTGGAACGGGGGGAACCGGTGGAAAAGAGACGGGAACGGGTGGAGGCTTTCTGGAAGGGAGGCCCTCTCGATCCCAATTCGAATGTCCAGTTCGGGGAAGGCGGAGCAGGCACTTTCTCGGACGGGAAGCTGAATACACTGGTAAAAGACCGGACGGGGCGGAACAGAAAGGTTTTGGAAACTCTGGCGGAATTCGGAGCCGATCCGGCTATCGTCTATCAGGCTAAGCCTCATATCGGCACGGATGTGCTCGGAGGAGTGGTCCGCGCCATCCGCGAAGAGATCCTCCGTCTGGGAGGAGAGGTCCGCTTTTCCAGTCCGGTGACCGACCTGCGGCTGAAGAACGGAGCGGTTTCCGAGCTGATTCTGGATGACGGGACCGCTGTTCCTGCCCAGGCCGCCGTACTGGCCATCGGCCACAGCGCCAGGGATACCTTCCGGGTTCTGGAAGCCCGGGGCGTTCCCATGGAGGCTAAGGCTTTCGCCGTGGGACTGCGGATTCAGCACCCTCAGGAAATGATCAATCTTTCCCAGTACGGTCCCGGCGGAGCCGAGCTTCTGGGAGCGGCCAGCTACAAGCTGACCCATCAGGCCGGAAACGGCCGGGGCGTTTACTCCTTCTGTATGTGTCCGGGCGGCTTTGTGGTGAATGCTTCCTCCGAGCCCGGCCGGTTGGCGGTAAACGGAATGAGCAACCATGACCGGGCGGGGGAAAATGCGAACAGCGCCCTGATCGTCACCGTCACTCCGGAGGATTTCGAAGGAGACGGGCCTTTGGCGGGAGTGGAATTTCAAAGGAAGTTGGAAGAGCGGGCATGGCAGGCAGGAAAAGGCCGCATTCCCGTACAGCTGTATAAGGATTTCCGGGAAAATCGAACCAGCACCGGCTTGGGAGAGGTGACGCCCTGCATGAAGGGGGAATGGACCTTTGCCAATCTCAGAGAGGTGCTTCCCGACTGTCTTTCCCAGTCGCTGCTGGAGGGAATGGAATCCTTCGGAACGAAAATAAAAGGGTTTGACCGTCCGGACGCCCTATTTGCCGGCGTGGAGAGCCGTACCTCGTCTCCGGTGCGCATTCCCAGAGACGAAAATCTGGAAAGCAGGGTTAAAGGACTGTTCCCCTGCGGGGAAGGGGCCGGATATGCAGGCGGCATCACTTCGGCGGCCATGGACGGCATCCGCGTGGCCGAGGAAATCATCCGCCGATGGGCTCCGGCGCCGCGGCAGGAAAAATGCATTAAGGAGGATAGCGGTACAGACAGCCATGAATAAACTCAGAAAAGAACATATGAAGACAAAAAAGAGAATCGTCATAAAGATCGGTTCCTCCTCCCTGACCCATCCGGAAACGGGAGACCTGAATCTGATGAAAATCGAGAAGCTGATTCGTGTCATCAGCGATCTGAAAGGGCAGGGAAAGGAGGTGGTGCTGGTTTCCTCCGGAGCCATTGCCGCCGGACGTCAGGCTCTGGGAAACAGGAAAAAGCCTGAAACCGTATCGGAGAAGCAGGCCTACGCAGCTGTGGGTCAGGCCCGGCTGATGATGGTCTATCAGAAGCTGTTTTCCGAATACAATCAGCACGCCGCCCAGGTGCTTCTCACAAAAAATACCATCCTGGCGGAGGATTCCCGATACAACGCCCAGAACACCTTTGACGAGCTTCTGAAGCTGGGCGTCATTCCCGTTGTCAATGAGAATGACACCGTATCCACCCATGAAATCCGCTTCGGAGACAATGACCGTCTCTCGGCCATTGTGGCGGCTCTTATCGGAGCCGATCTTCTGATCCTCCTCTCCGATATCGACGGACTCTATACGGATGATCCGAAAGCACATCCGGAAGCGGAGTTTATCGGTCTGGTCAGGGAAATCAGCCCGGAACTTCTGAATATGGGCAAGTCGACCA